>JAUWSR010000158.1 GCA_030609975.1 Acidobacteriota bacterium
CATCCGTGACTCGAAAAATCCTGCTCACCCCGGGCATCATGAACCATATTCTGACCCAAAAGGGTGGCCGAAGTGCACTCGGCGCCTCCGCCGCCGGGAACGATGATCTGATCATTTTTCGACCAGGGAAAGGGATAACCGTAGAAATCGGCAAGGAAATCCACAATTTCCGGTGTCCGGTTATAGGAGTTCATGGCATCGGTCATCCATCCCTCATAGGCCCAGTAATTGATCGGCAGATCATCGAGGGCGTCCTCGACCACATCATAGGGGCCGGCGGCAAACATGGAGAGATACGTGGCATGGGGGCGTTCCTGGGACCAGTGAACGGTTTTCGTGCCCTGGGATGGATCCTCATCGGTTGTGACCAACCTCCCATTCGAAAGCGCCCGATAGTTCCGTGGTATAGTCACTATCACTTCCTGGGTCACCTTGTCGTTGGGATGGTCATAGCAGGGGAACCAATGGCGAGCCCCTTCGGCGAATGACCGGGCCAGGATCAAGCGGGGATGATCAGGCGATTCGGGGACAAAGTTGATTCCGGGCCGCCGACCCCGAGGATCGCCGAGATTCTCGGCGGTATAGATGACCACAAAGGACAGGGACTCGCCGCGCTTGAAAGATCTCGACAGATGGACGACCAGCTGTCCGTCTGCCTGCTCAAAATTCAGGGCCTGGGAACTCTCATCCGTCACAAAATTGACCTGGAACGTTTCGGCATCCAGGGTGCATCTGGTGAAGCCGTCTCTGAAAGGCTTGAGCGTTACCGTCGTTTTCCCCTGGAAGGCCTGCCGTTCTTCGTCGAAAATTAGTTCGATCCTGTAGTGCAGGGCATCGAAATCCCGGCTCCTTTCCACTTGAAGCGGCCGGAGGTAAACATCGGTCGTCTGGGCCGGCAATGATATTCCTGAAAGAAGAATCCAGAGGGCCGCGGACATGAAAATAATTGTTTTTTTCATTTCAACTCCTTTTTTTCTCCAACCTGCCTAAAAGCTCAAATCTGAAGTCATCAGGGCATAAATCCCTACCAGATCAGAACGCCTCACAATATCTCGGGACCTACATCTCTGTATTGAAATATCACATCCGAATTTCGGTTTCAAGCACAGCGCTGATCCCTCTATTTATAAGCTCCATCTTTCCTATCAGAATTTTATCTGAATCCCACTCGATCCAACCATGCCTGCTCAAACGGGAGAGTTAGGGAACAAAGGGACAGGATTTTGAAAGAAAAACCGTCAGAGATCAGATAAAATCCGTACTGGTTCGGAAATACCTGTGTTATAATCCATCACAGCAAGCATAATAAAGCTTATTACAAAATAATGACAAGTTTTTCATCTTTCAAAGCAAAAGCCGTCACAACTCTGCTGCTTCTCGTCATTTTAGGCCTCCCCATCTCCGATTCTACCGCTCAAAAAAACGAAGCCCAGGAGGCATCGCAACATGATGTTTCCGTAACTCTCAAACTGGTGCAGATCTATGTAACAGACAAAAAAGGAAATCCCATCCTGGATCTGCAGAAAGAAGATTTCGTCATCTCCGATAACGGAAAACGGAAAACCCTTACAGAGTTTGAAAAGCATACACTTCGCCTCCCCCCGAGCGAAACAGGAATTCAAGCTGAGGTGATCCAAGAAAACGAGCCCCAAGTTCCCCAAGAATTGATGAGGCGGAAATTTTTTCTTATTTTTGATTATGCCTACAACAATGCCAAAGGTATCCTCAAAGCAAAAGAAACCGCTCTGGATTTTATTGGAACCCGAATTCAACCGTCCGATGAAGTGGGAGTGCTTTCCTATTCCACACTCAAGAGCCTGCAACTTCATGAATATCTGACAACCGACCACCAGAAACTCCTGAGCGTTGTGGAATCCTTCAGCATGGAAACCAGAAAGGGAAGAGCGGAAAGTTTTGAGAATGAATATTGGTACCAGGCAACGGGAGAAAATCCCCTCGACGCCAGTAAAGCAGGAAAACCATCATTCAGGCTGGAGGAGCAAGATCCCTCATTTGATCCCGATCTCGGGTCGAATAAGTTCAGCGCCCAGCAAGACAGTGTGTCTCACGCGCTCCATTTTATCCAAAAGATGAAAGATTTTGCCAAAGCCCTGAGATATATCCCCGGTTACAAGCACATCATTCTTTTTTCTTCAGGTATCCCCTACTCCATCATGTACGGCATTCATCAATCCCCGGATACCTGGAACACACCCCGGGGAGAACATACCATGCTGCAGCAGGGTTGGGATCAAGGAAATAAGCTTCTGCAGCTCAAATACGATGAAATGCTCCAAGAGCTCACGGCCTCCAACACTACGATCTATTCCATGGACACCGAAGACCTGGGTTCGACGATCGCTGTAAATTCCCGGCTGACGGGTGGTTTTTCTTTGCAGACAATGGCGACTGCCACGGGAGGAAAATACTTCGGAAATATCAACAGTTCTGATAAACACCTGGAAAAGATTCAAAATTTAACCGGATGCTATTATGTTCTTGGTTATTATATCGATGAAAAATGGGATGGGAAATACCACAAGATAAAAGTCAAGGTCAATCGTAAAGGAAGCAAAGTTCATGCCCAGAAAGGATATTTCAATCCCAAGCCTTTCAGCGAGTACAGCAAACTTGAAAAAATGCTTCACCTTATCGACCTGGCTTTGAGTGATCAGCCTTTTTTTCAAGCACCCGTTCGTTTTCCTCTGGCGGCCTTGCCCTATTCGACCAAAGGACAATCACATCTGGACTTGTATGCAAAATTGCCAATCGAACAGATTCAAGAGTTCTTAGGAAAAGATGTTGAAACCGTAAGCATCATTTTCAATGAGGAAAACGATATCATCAAGATGGAGAGAGAAAAGAAAGATTTTTCAAAGCTGCCGGTGGGAAACGTATATTACTCCACTTTATTATCCCTTGATCCCGGTGATTATAAATGCCGGTTTATCATAAGAAACATGGAAACAGGAAGAGGAGCCGTGGCTTCAACAGCGGTCACTGTCCCCAAAGGTCCGGATCAAGGGATCAAACTCAATCCTCCCTTACTGCTGAAATCGGAAATAGGCTCCATTTACTTAAAGAGGACGACAGCATCCTTTGCTTCCGACTCATCCCAGTATTTTCCAGTTGTTGAACAGTTGGCCCAAGGTACGGACCGCGTTTTAGCTTTGGTCAGGTGTTCATTTTCCGGTATCCTACAGCCGGATATCAAACTTTTCGCTAACCTCATGCGTCATTCACCTGATGGCGTTCAAAAGGTCCCCGTCACACTCTTAACTCTCGATATTACCCAACTCGACGGTATGATGATATTTCTTTTAGAACTTCAGATGGAGGAGCTGAGCTCAGGAGAATATTTTTTGTATGTCTTTGCCAATGAGAATATCACTCAAGCACGCTCCGGCGTGAATACGAATTTCCTGGTTAAATAAAGAAATCTCTTAGTCAAGATATTTGTCAAACCAGGCCAGCGACCGAAGGGTGTAATCCAGCACATGCTGGGGATGCCGGGAGATGCCGTGGCCTTCGTTGGGATGGAGCGCCAGTACTGTCTCCACACCCAGCTTTTTAAGACAGGATGCGATTAGAAGTCCAGGGAGGAAAAAATCATGAAAAAAAAGTTATCGCGCCGAACATTTCTTAAAAACTCCCTCAAAGCCGGCGTCGGAGCCGGTCTCCTCACAAATTTCCCAAGGACAACATGGTCAAAACCCATGTCTCCCAATGACATTATCAATATTGCGGTTGTGGGTTTGCGCAATCATGGCTACTGGTCACACCTTGACAACACATATCTCAAAATGGATGGCGTTCGTGTGATTGCCTTGTGCGATCCCGACCTAACCATTCTCGACCGGGAAGCACAGAAATTTTATAAGCGAAATGAAAAAGTGGAAACCTATGCGGACATCCGTAAACTTCTTGAGAATAAAGATGTGGATGCGATATCCGGGGCCACGCCGAATCACTGGCATGCTTTGTCGACTGTTTGGGCCTGCCAGGCCGGTAAGGATGTTTGTGTTGAAAAGCCCGTATCCCACAATATCTGGGAAGGCCGTAAAATGGTGGAAGCGGCCAAGAAATATAACCGACTTGTCCAGGCTGATCTGGACATTCGTTCAAATCCGGTCATGTCTGAAGCCATAGCCTATATACAGAGTGGAGAACTCGGAAAGATCTTGGTGGCCCACAGCTGGGTGTATAAGCGACGTAAAAGTATTGGAAAGGTCAAAGGGTCGGGGTATGTGCCCAAGACCGTTGATTATAACCTTTGGTGCGGGCCTGCTCCCATGGTCCCCCTGCCGCGCGTGAATCTCCATTATGACTGGCATTGGCAGTGGGAATATGGAAATGGCGAGATCGGAAATAACGGACCGCATCATCTTGATGTCTGCCGCTGGGCACTCGGTCAGCAAGGTTTGCCTCCCAGGGTGATCACTTTTGGAGGCCGTTACGGATATGATGATGACGGTGAAACACCAAACACATCGGTGACTTTATACGACTACAAACCTGCGCCTATAATTTTCGAGGTCCGGGGTCTTCCTGCAAACCCGGATACAGATAATATGGATCCCTTCCAGGCAACCAGTAAATATGGAATGAAAATCAGCCACCGTCCCGAGGGCCCGACCTGGAACCACGCAACGATTATTGTTTGTGAGCACGGATATGTCGATCTGGGAATCGTAGAGGGAAAGATCGCGGCTTACGATCGAAAAGGAAATCGTATCAAAACATTCGAAAATCAAGAAAGCGCTTCATCGGCCTCCAATTTCATAAAAGACTTGAGGAGCCGCCGAGAGGAAGATCTCAGGACCACTATTCTCGAAGGGCATCTGTCCACCGCCTTGTGTCATCTGGGGAATATATCCTACCTAGTGGGCAAAAAAGCTTCCGTCGAAGAAGTGGCAGAGATCTTCAAAAAGGATATGGAAGTCATGGATGCCTTGGAAAGAACTCGAGCACATTTAAACGTAAACGGTGTTGATCTTGCCGAGTCCTCGGTCGTACTAGGGCCGTGGTTAAATATGGATTCAGACAAAGAAACTTTCGTCGGCCCATATTCGGAACAGGCTAATAAATTTCTGAAAAGAGAATACCGAGAACCCTTTGTTATCCGGGATCGGGTGTGACCTCCAAGAGAAAAGAATTCTTTAACCGAATGAGGGGTGATGACATGCAAAAAAACACAGCGAAGTCTTTGACTTTTCTATTGGCGATGTTTCTCTGTCTTTTCCATTCAGCCGTGCAGGCACAGAGCAGATATTCCACAGCTCCCGATGGCGCGACCGTTCTTTTTGATGGCACTGATTTTTCTCTTTGGACCAATTGTGATGGTGGAGAGATCGGATGGAAGATCATGGATGGCGTGATGGAAGTGGTGCCTGCTGCGGTCCGTGAATGTGAGAACATCCAAGGGATCAAAACCAAAGACAGCTACCGCGATTTTCAACTTCATCTGGAATTCAGACTGATGGAGCCAGAAGCCAACAGTGGTGTCTACATCCAGAGGAGATATGAAGTTCAGATCGCCGATTCCTATGGAAAGCCTTTTGGGCAATATATGGGCGGCAGTATATACAGACAAAAATTGCCTGACATGAATGTTGGTAAGGCTCCGGGCGAATGGCAGTCTTATGACATCATCTTCAGGGCCCCTCGATTTGAAAATGATGGATTTATACAACGAAAAATCGAAGATGCCCGGATAACCGTTGTCCAAAACGGAATCGTTATTCACAACAATGTTATCATTCAGGATAAAACCGGCAGGGGTTTCCCAGAAGGTCCTGAGCCCGGACCGATCATGCTTCAGGATCATGAATCTCGAGTGCAATTCCGGAATATCTGGATTTTTCCCTCAGAACAGAGAGTTTTCGAAAAATGAAGCCGCCGCCAGGGCGAAATTAGGGATCTGGCTTCATTTGTTGGTCAAAAGAGAACTAATCACTCCAAATCATTTTAAAGCGTTTTATGTATGTGTGACCCGTTTCTTCATCCGTGTAACGGGTGTACATCTTGCCACTATGAATAATCTCCGGCCGCATTTTTAGCCAAATTTTCCTTACATATGAGCCATCCTGGCTGAAAATGTCATACGCAGTAGACTTTTCCCCTTCCTCTTCTTTGATTTCATAGGTCTGCACCCACAAATTGCCTTTGTCATCGGTTATTAGGCTTGCTGCTATATTTTTAATAGACGGAAAATCCATAGAAGCAACTATTTTTTTCTGGCGGTCAGGTCTGTCTGCATATTGATTCAGAAACTGTTCTTTGTCTAGATTCGTAAAGGACAAGGCGTCATAAGGGCGGTCTATTTTTCTGAAAATATTTCCAGTTGTGTCATATACGTCTATTAAATAGTAATTATTCAGGCAGTGATAAAAGCACTGATTTTTTAAATCTCCCGCAAAAATCGAGCGCGGCGAGTGAGGAATTCTCATTCCAAACATCATGTCTCCCTCGGAGTGCACTTTGTACTCGGGCAATTTGAAACCACCTATCGATTGAAGCTGGTCCCCCTCAAAATCAATTTCATCGACTATTAACTTTCGTCCTGCAATAGGATCAGAGCCTTCCTCTCGGATGAACTCCTGAACAAAATATGATGAATTGGTTGCCAGTACCGGTTGGGAGAAAGATTTTATCCACTGATGACTGGAAATAAACTCCCCGGTCTTATCGAACAGACTTGTCCGCCTGGCTTGAAAATCCATAACCAGCAAACGCCCATCCGGCACAAACGAAATGTATCCCACTTGCTGGAACTCTCCAGGACCTTCTCCCTGTTTGCCTATGGACCGAATGAAGTTTCCCTGTGGATCGAAGACTTTTATTTTAAAATCTCTCCTATCCACTATGTACATGTTTTCAGCATTGTCGACGATTACATAAGCGGCTGCATACAATATGATGTTCCCCTCATCGTCTTCCCCTCCTATGGACAGCTCTTCTTCTATGGAGAGAGTTATATCTGGATGCAGGGGCACAGAGGCATTGTGCACATATTCAATTCCGTCAATGATCGCCCTGCTTGCAAGATTCTCCGGAGCATTGCTGCAGGAAGATAAAAACAGAGCAAGGATCATTGTCGATATCAATACTCTTTTGTTCAGAGGTCCCAAGCCCAGAATGATTATGATTTTGTGTTTGTGGCTTGTTTCAAATGGATAGGGCTGCTTGAGCAGTTTAAAGAGATGCTGCATTCGACAATTACCGGTTATTTTACCAGAATGACTTTATCACAAGGGATACAGCTCAATCAATACTGAAGAATCCAGTTTACAATCCTCACTATCCAGCCGCAGCCTAATGAACTTGCTGAATAAACTTTGATTATAGATTTCCGGCGAGAACTTCAGATAAAAAAGGAAGTTCTACTCTTGAATTGGTGTAGACAATCGAAGCAAAAATCGGGTTGCCGCCAGATACTGAATATCGACATAACCGTCGCCCTGAAAAATGTTCGAGTCCAGGGCATCGGTTTCGACGCTTACGGACAAACCAGGTAAGGTCCACAGATTGGACTGAAGAGATCCGGCTTCGATCCCCAAGCAGGAGATACGGAAAGTAGCGTCACCGATACAGGAGATAGACAAAAAATCCTTCCCGGCTCGAGCATTGAGCCGCGAAGCGTCTATGAGCTTGATCCAGCCAACTTTGCCCACCGGTGTTTTCCAGTGTACGGTGACCGGGTAATACTGATGGGCCGCCGGTTCGCCTCGGCTCGCCACCAATCGGGTCAGGGTAGTATCTTCGGCGCCTAAAATAAAATTCTGTCCGATCCAGGATGTGGCCACACGCTTGGGAGTGATCACGCGCCTGACCAGACGCTCCCCAGCAAAGCGTTTAAAATGATCCATCGCTTCTTCTGGGATGATGGTTCCCAGGATGGAAAAATGCGGGGCATACTCAAAATCGCCTGTTTCAGGTAAAGGGGATAGTTCTGTGTCAAGGACGGTGCGCAGCCACAGGCCCGTGAGCTGGACATAGGTGTTCATATCCATACCATAAGCTCGGGAATATGGCCCGGCCAAGTTCTTGAGACCGGCATGATAATGGGCTGCGATGTCTTTCCACAGTTCCGCCTCCAGCTCAGCTCCCTTCTCCCGGAGGAGGTCTGTCGGCCCATAGACTCTCCATAGTGCCAAAGCAAAGAGATCGATGCCGTAGTACGAGGGCGAGTTATACTCTTCAAATGTGCCGTACCGCTTAAAATTCTTGTAGATTATCTCTGCAAATTCCTCTCCCGCCTCAATCCAATCCGGACGTTTCAAGCGGTCTCCAGCGTAGGTCCACAAAAAAGCGTGCATGAGAGCGATGTTGGTGTAATTCTCCAGCCCCTTGTTCTCCGGCCCGCCACTCCGGCCGCGGTGCTGTGATCGAAATTCATGAGATTCTCCATGGACAGCTCTCCCAATCGCCTCCTCCATCCTTTTCACCAGCGATTCAGGAATCCTGTTCTCATATTCTTCGATAATGATCGCCAGAGTCGTTCCAACAAACTGGCGCCAGTTCGGATCATAGTGAGTCCACACCAGATCCTGAGGGTTTGTCGGCGGCGGGG
>JAUWSR010000112.1 GCA_030609975.1 Acidobacteriota bacterium
AATGGGATGAGGTCTGGATGATGGTCACGATTTCGCCCTGGACTTCATCGATGACAATTTCAGCAGCTTTCTTGCGCTCGGCCATAGTCATACAGTAGAACTCGCCAACATTGCCCAAGATGAAAATGGCGTCATTTTTTGTTTCGACGACATACCGAGCCAGCGCTCTTAAATCCTTTTCATGGATTTCCATGGTGTCATCGTGGAATGGGGTCGGGATGGTAGCCACTAATCCACCACGCAGTTTTTCCATCGCCCACTTCTTTGCATCCTTTTTACTTGCGTACTTCATTTGTACTCCTTTATTTATTGATTTGCCTCAAGCTGTAGCATAAGAATGGAATGCCCAGCGAGGTCTTTTTGCTTACCCAAAATTCTATACGCCTTAAGGCAGAATCTAATATCATTTCAAAAAAAGATACAGCATAGATAATAAAAAAACAATTGGACCTTAGTCGTACTTGACAGAGGAACCTAAAATATTTTTTCAAGCTTATTCTGCTCTCAGTTTTTCGATACATTTTTTTTTGAGTTTATTTCGTAGGTCAGAAATCCTGCGTCAGGGTCGGTATGATTCCTATCTCTTGCGTTCTTTCTCCATCAAATGCTTGAATCTCGGGCTGCTCGCACAACACCCGGACGGCTCCCACCAAAATATTGAACTGGTCACTTTTTAAATGTGCTTCCACTTTTGCCCAACTCTGCCACTCGGACTCGATGACAAAGATGTTCCTCTGCTGACCTTTGATATGGAAATTACAGGCCAAACAGCCGGGCTGTTTGCTTAAGGAAGAGATCAGACCCTGAGAAGCTCGAAAGCCGTTCAATAATAGGAGAAGCTCTTTTTTCTTCCCCGGTCGGGTTTTCGCAATTACAATTAATTTTGTCATCCGCGATTTAATTTTTTACTATTAACAGCAAGGGCTGCTGCATGAGAGATATCCAAGATTCATGCCAATCGGAAAAATACCTGTAAAAATATTGCAAAACCCTGAATACATTAAAGTTAGAACAGAAAGGGAGGCTGCCGTTAAAAGTCTAAATTTTAGAAAAGGGCAGGTATCTGCCCCTAGGGGGCAATTATTCGCCCCTCAGGATTGCTTATGAGGCCTCTGGATGTTCAGTTTTTGCATCCGGTAACGTAGGGTGCTGGGTTTTAAACACAGGATCTCAGCGGCCCCGTTCGTGCCTTTTATCCTCCATCGGGAAGATTCCAGGGCCTGCAGGATGTGAGCCCGCTCAACCTCCAACAAGGACCGTTTGTCAGGAGATCTAGGCAGATTCATTTCAGGAAGCTCTATATTGAGTTTTGGTTCTATAGATATGATCATAGCTCTTTCGATCAAGTTTTCTAATTCACGCACATTGCCGGGCCAGTCATAACTCTGCAATTTCAGTATTACATTCTGGGGAATTATATCGAAGGTCTTGCCCATCTCCCGACCGAGTTTTTGCACCAGAGCTTTGACCAGTAAGGGAATATCATCCTTGCGCTCACGTAAGGGTAGTACACTCAGGGGAAAGACATTCAGGCGGTAATACAGGTCCTCCCGGAAGCGGCCGGCCTTAATCTCTTCCTCCAAGTTTCGGTTGGTGGCTGCAATGATCCGGACATCGACCTTGATCGTACGGGGGCTGCCCAGTCGTTCGAATTCACCATGCTCCAAGGCTCTCAATAGCTTTGGCTGGAGCTCCTGAGGCCGATCCCCGATCTCATCGAGGAAAAGCGTCGCTCCGTCTGCGTACTCAAACCGGCCGACTTGTTGTTTGTGAGCATCGGTGAAGGCACCCTTCACATGGCCGAAAAGTTCACGCTCGGCTAAGGTCGCAGGCAGGGCTGAACAGTTGACTTTTACCAAGGGTCTGTCTTTGCGGTCACTCAGGCGATGGATAGCCCTGGCGACCAATTCTTTGCCGGTGCCGGTTTCCCCCAAAATCAACACCGGAGCTGTCGTTCCAGCTATCTGGCTGACACGGTGGAGGAGGTATTTCAAGCCATGGCTTTCTCCGATGATCTCGGTAAATTTGTGTCCAGTCTCGATCTCCTCTCGGAGGATCATATAATCCGTCTCGAGCTGCTTCAGCATAGAGCTGATCTGTTTGTCCGTCTTTTGCCTTTCCAGGGCATTCACAAAAATCTCTCCGATCAGCTTTAGGCGTTGCACGACATCTTCCGGCCAGATGCGCTTGACTTTCACAGAGCCGATGGTCAAAACGTAAGCATACGAGCCCTCAATAGATAATGGAATTGCTGCACCTGAAATAAGATCTGTATGTTTCAAATCATCCATAGCTGCGTCCGGCAGCTCATCCAGCGAGGAAAAAATTACCGCTTTGCCTTGATGCCATTGGTCGTAAAACCAGGGTAAATTTGCTTTTATGGGAATTTTCGGCCTCTGCTTAATCCCATCGACTGCATAAGTATGGAAGCCTATAAAGTCTTGGTGATCCCGCGAAAATCGGAATAAAGTACTGCGGTCGATTTTAAATAATTCAACGATTCCTTTTAATCCCGTCTTGATCTGCTGATCAACTTTAGCCGCTGGAAGATTCATGAATTGCGCTGACAGTTCTGAGGCAACACTTTGAAATTGCAATCGTTCCTTGAGGGATTCTTCAGCCCTTATAAGATCATTGATATCAGTCGAAACGCCGCCAACACCAAAAATGGCTCCCTTTGAGTTGTAAAGCGGAAATTTCACACTCCTATATGCATGCGCTATATTTTCACGGAGTGAGATGTCATCAAATCTCATGGTTTTTTTTGTCTCGGCAACCTGGCGATCGGCTGTTCGGTAAGAATCAGCGTTTTCTTTAGGAAACAAATCTAAATCTGTTTTACCGATGATCTCATTCGGCTCAATACCCACTTGATCAGCAAAGGCGCGATTGACTAGCAGATAACGACCTTCAAGGTCTTTGCAGTAAATTATTGAAGGAGAATGCTCGTGGATGTTGTCCATAAGGTGCCGCATATCTTTGATCTGGTCCTGATGTTCCTCGATCCTCTCTTGGGCGTGCTTCCGGGAGACGGCATTCGCAAACACCTCTCCGATTAATTTCAAACGTGGGATCAAGTCGGCATCCCAACTTCTTTCTTTTTTCAGGCTCCCCAGCGTCAGAGCGTAAGCAAAAGATTCCTCGACCGTGATGGGGATGCACAGCGTAGACTTGATGTGGATCCGCTTCATATTCTTTCGGTCCAGAGCGGCCTCATCGGGAAGATCATCCAATTTGGCGATCGGCAGCGTCTCGCCCTGCTTCAGTTTGGACATTAACCAAGGCATGTGTTTTCCAACACGCAGGCGTGGTGTGGGATCAAATCCCTCTGTGGCGTAGGAGTGGGTTACGATCAGATCTGTTTGGTCGAGAGATAATTGAAAGAAGGAACTTCGGTCGACCTCCAAAGCCAAAACGACAGATTTGAGGCCGTTTTCTATCTGCAGATCGACATCTGATGCGGGAAGGTTCACAAATTTTGCTGAAAGACCGGTCAAAAGCTCTTCGAATCGCAAGCGCTTTTCGAGAGCTTGCCTAATATCCTGCTCGTCAGGTTTGAGACGTTTGTCTTTTGGATCTGGCATCAGAAAATAAACTTATCACATTTCCCAAGAAAACACCAAGGCAGGTAAAAGCAACGGCTTCCAAGATCAGGGATTCGCCGATGGCCCCGGTCAAGATCCGAATGAAGGTCCCTAGAAAGCCCAGGACTATGCCGCCGACCAGCGCGATCGGTCTTACTTTTTTATGCCACCAGGAAACCAAGACGATCATCGACATGACACAGCCAAAGGCCACGCCGATGTATGTCGCGGCCACGATGTTTTGCAGCCAAATGGACAAGATAAAGCTGACGACCAGGAAGAAACCTACGGCATAACGAAAATATTTTACTAGATTTTCTTTTTCAACCGGCTTAGACCGGGCATAAAAGTCCTGCAGCAGAATGGAAACATTGGCAAAGAGCAGGCTGTCCGCCGAAGACATGATCGAGGCAAAGAATACAACCAATCCAAGGCCCAACAGTCCAGGAGGGACAAGATGGATCAACCCTTCCACCAGGGCAAGATCCGGATCGATATCTTGAAGATTCAGAGAAACGCTGACGCCGATTATGGCAAGTATGAATCCCAGAAAAGGAAACACCAGAGCCGCAAGAGCCAGACTCCTGCGAACGCTGTTTACATCCTTGGCAGCATAGATCCGCTGCCAGAGCTCTGCGGAAAAAAACGGCATAAACAGGCCCATGGCAAAAAAGCTTAGGATTGATATCAGAGGCGGTGAGCTCCGAATCGATAGAATTTTTGGCACCAGTACTCCCAGCGAATCTTTAGCCATGATAAAGCCGATAATCGCTAAAAATAGGATTATGAAAAAAACCTGAACTTTATCGGTTTTTACGACGGCTTTGAATCCTCCCATCAAGATATAAAGGACCATCGTCAATAGAACGACTAGCAAAGATCCTGAAAAAGTGAATCCGCTCAGTTTAGCCAGTATTTTGGCCCCTCCGATCAACTGGACAAGCAGGATAAAGAGAGTGACCATTAGAATCGCCAGAGCCGATACATAGCCTACAAATTTGCCATGTTTATGGAAAAAGTAATCCGAAAATGTATAAAACTCGTTTGAGGAAGATTCTTCCCGCAGTTTCAAAGCAAAAGGTATGAAGGCAATATAGCCTACGGATACTCCGACAAATATCCACATGGCTGAGATGCCGTAGAGGTAATACAGAGCCACAAAAGATAGAATGACTCCAGCCCCGATTTTGCTGGCAATTATGGTGGCTGCATTATCTACAGCTTTCAAGCTGCGATCCGCGAGCAAAAATCCTTCACTGGACTGTTTCTTTGAGGCCGAATAGCCCAAGTAAAGGATAATCGCGACATAAAGAAAAATCGCGATGAAATCAAAAAGTGACAATTGAACGGCCATTATTTTCTTAAGATCCTCACACAGCGCACGCTTTTGGCATCGGCATCCAACACCAAAAACCTCAACTTTCCCAGAGAGAGGCTCTCCCCTTTTTTGGGAATCCTTTGTAGTTTTTCAATCACAAATCCGGCGATCGTATTATACTCCCCTTCCGGGATGTTTAGCTCAAAATCATGGTTCAGGACTTGGATCTCAGCCTTACCGTCACAATCCAGCACACGCTCACTGATCCTGTGTATGATTTCCGCTTCTACCTTATCCTTCTCGTCCCAGATCTCCCCCATGACCTCTTCCACCAGATCTTCGATGGTGACCAAGCCCACTACCCCGCCGTATTCATCCACCACAAATACCATGGGACTGCGGCTGCGAGTGAGCTCTTTTAACAGAGGGAATACCAGCCGGGACTCGGGCTCGTGACGGATATCTCTGCGAATAAACGGGTGAATCGTTTCCGGCAGGGCCTCAGCATACAGGACATCCAGGACATTGACGGTGCCAACGATGTTATCGATCCGGTCTGAATAGATGGGAAACCGGGAAAAGCCGGTTACAGCGGCCTTGTTGAGGAAGGCCTGAGGGCTTGTTTTCTCAGTCAGCGCCACGATCTCGACCAAAGGAGTCATGATCCTTCCGATGGTCCGCTCCTCCAGATCCAAGATACTCTGGACCATGCGGAGCTGCGATTTTTTCAGGGCGCCCTCTTCTTCCCCCATTACAGTTAAGAGTTTAAGCTCCTCCCGTACGATGCGGGTTCTTTCCTCACTGTCTTCATCTTGGGTCTGCCTTGCTACTAAATTAGAGATCTCTGTGAAAAAAACCACCAGAGGTTTTAAGATCGCCTCAGATAAACGTAACAAGGGAGCACTACGCAGTGCGAAGGCATCGGCTTTGTAGCGGAAGATGGTTTTGGGGAGTATTTCACAGAACAGGAGAATGATAAAGGTCATGACCAAGGTGTTGACCAATTCCTGAAGGTTTTTTTGATCGGCAAGCACATAGCGTGTCAGCTGCAATCCTGCCGCACCTGCAGCCACATTCATGAGATTGGTGCCCACCAACACGGTCCCAAGCATGCGGCTCGGGTCCTGCATGAGACGTTTGATATAGATAGCCCGACGGTCGGACTGTTGGACCAGAAGATCGATCCTGGCCATAGAAGCAGAGACGAATGCTGTCTCCGAGCCGGAAAAAAATCCCGACATGAAGAGGGAAAAGACCAACAGCAAAGAAAAAACCAGCAGAAAAGGCCATCCCTCAAGCTCACCCGAACCCCCTGCGGGAACAGAGGACATAGACAAACTCAGCAAACCAAGCAAACCACCAGCCAATAAAAGCAAATTTGTCGGATCTTTTTTTGGGGCCCGCTGGAGTTGAACACGCAGCCGATCGATGCGTTTCCCGGCCATTTTCAGGACCTCGAACACCACCTGCTTGGACTCATCCTGCAGCACATCGCCCTTCTGGGGAATGGAGCCGGCCAAATGCGTGACGTAACCGCTTACGGTATCGGCTTGGGTGACATCAAGCTCGAGTTTCAGCTCCTTGTTGAGAGTCTTTAAGCTCAGGGAACCCGGAACGAGAAAACAATCGGTCCCCCCGGGTTCAGGGACCAACTCCGGTTCCGGTTCTGCATCATATTCATCCTCGATCTCCCCCACCACTTCTTCGACAATATCCTCTACAGTCGCTAAGCCTACTACCCCACCAAATTCATCCAGAAGGATAGCCATCTGCTCTTTTTTTTGGGACATCTCTCGCATCAGGGATCCGATATCCCGAGTTTTGAACACAAAGAACGGCGGCCGGATCAGAGTATTCTTTTGACCGGGATTCATCGAATTGAGCAGGGCTTGCTTCGATAGAAATTCGTCAAGAGTCAGTTCCTCCAGGCTGCTTTTGCCCAATCTATCCACATTCAGGTTTTTCCAGCGGGGAAGGTCCTTGACAAAGAAGATTCCGCAGATATTATCCAGTCGCTTGCGATACACCGGCAGCCGGGAGTAACCCTTTTGCATGGCCATCTGAAAGGCTTCCTGGATGGTGGTCGACACTTCCACACATAACATCTGGGTCCGTGGTATCATGATCTCTTTGACCTTGGTATCCAGAAGGTCGAAGATATTGGATAAAACCTCTCCTTCTTCTTCATCGATAGCGCCTTCTTCAGCCGTGGCTTTTACCGTGGCCCGTATCTCATCGCCGGTGATGGGTGTGGTATCGATATCACTGTGCACGCCAAAGAGAGGGAGAAAAATATCTATGAAGAATCGCAAGGCACGGCGGAAAGGGAAGATGATCCGGGAAAAGCTCCAGAGAAAGGGAGCGACAAAACGGGAAAACCTCTCTGCATTCCCAATGGCGAAGGTTTTGGGTGTGATCTCTCCAAACAGCAGCAGGATCGTCGTTTCGATGACAATTGCCGCCACATATGCTGTTCCCAAGTTGCGGCCTTTGAACACTTCATCGTAGATCAGAGCACCCAAAATGCTGATAAAAGCCATGTTGACAAGAGTATTCCCGAAGAGCACCGTGATGAATAAACGGCGGGGATCATCTAAAAAACGGACCACGGCAGCGCTGCTTTTTTTGCGCTCACGACGCATCCGCTGGATCTGAGGGCGGGTCAGCGCAGACAGCGCAGTTTCCGACCCGGAAAAAAATGCGGAACACAACATGAGTAGGGCGAGGAGGATGAGATATAAGATCAGACCTGAGATTTCCATATAAAGGTAGCTAACCTAGATATAGCACAGAGGAATCATCCGGGTCAATTTGACCCGGATGATCAAATAGCTGGTGAGCCCTTTCCTATTCTTTCCCGATATCTTTATCTTTACCAAGGTTAATTATAAAACAGAACTCACCCCCCTTGTCTATTGGACCTTAGTCGTATATAAAGAAAAATAACAGGAGGCAACAATTTTGTCGATGACATGACAAAATTGTCGGAAGCCGCCCGCATCAAATCCAGCGAGCTTGGGTCCTGTACCCAGACAATTCAGCTTTTGGATTGGCACAGAGATGGCATATGTGATACGGACAGGAGATCAAGATGACAGAGCAAAAGAGTCACTTTAAAATGCGCGCCTTCACGGCCATGATGATGCTGTGGTCCTTTATTCTGGAAACCGTATCCGGTATTGTTCTATATATTGTACCTCCCGGCCGCGTGGCCAACTGGACCGATTGGAAGCTCTGGGGGCTTAGTAAGCACGGATGGGCTGCGATGCACACCATTCTGGGTTATATCTGTTTGATATTTGCCATTCTTCATATTTATTTCAATTGGAAACCCATCACCAACTATATCAGGCGAAAGGTTCGGAGCGGCCTGCGCATGAGAGCGGAGATGACAATTTCTTTAGTGGTCACACTGATCATCACGGTGCTGACCATTGCCAGCATTCCCCCCTTCAGCTCTGTTATGGACCTGGGAGAATCTTTGAAAAATTCCTGGGAGGAAAGCGAGAACGAGCCTTTTATCTCCCATGCCGAGCTTTTGACTCTACAAGAATTCAGCCGGCAGGTGGAAATTCCTTTGGAAGAATCGCTGGCTATCCTGCGTGCAAAGGGTATTGAGGTGGATGATCCCACGGCAGAAGTAGCCGATATCGCTGAGAAGAACGGCCTCTCCCCAGCCCAGATCTATGCATTCCTCCGGGCCGGTCTCTCCGAGGAAGGAAAGCAGAAGGTTGACAGCAAGATTTCAGGCACACAGGGCCGTGGTACGGGAGCGCGCGGTGGTGGACTCGGCTGGAAAACCATCGAACAGATCGCCATTGAATTGGATGTCCCCATTGAAAAGGTGTTGGCTATCCTGAAAGAGACCGGAGTCGAAGCGAAAAAAACAGATGTCCTTCGGGAAGCCGCCGAGAGGAACGACTGGAAAGCCTATGACCTGATGAATTCCGGTTTCCTTCACCACTCGGCAGGCGAAGGGAATGTCAACAATTTACTTGAATTCTACTACATCCGCATGAACGAAGAGCTTGACTTCCGTGTAGAGCAATAAGTTCAGAATATCGGTATCATAATGAACATTCACTAATGCAACTCTTTTATCTTCTCTGGGGCCATGATCTATTTCGTAATTTTCCCAAAGATTCTTTAGGGCCTCCTTGTAAAGCATCCCTGTTCCGCTTACCCTGGCTATCGCCAAAGTGCTCACTTGTGCTCCAGGCCCAAAGCTTACACCAAGAAGATACGCGGCTTTTGAACTTCCTGTTATATTGGTGGCGACAATGTCGAAATTGTCTTCGGATAGCCTAACATCCGTCACATTTGCTGATGCAAACATGCCTGCACTAGTACATCCTGTAAAACTGACTATCAGCAAAAAAAGTACACCAGCAAAAAAATATGTTCGTTTCATGATATCCTCCAGTATTGAGTATATTCCTGTCTGGTCATAATTGTCACATTTATCAGCAATAAATGTGCCAATTGAAGCTCTTGGGGTATTGCCGCGTAAAACAACTTTTGTGTGTCCTCCAGAAATGACAGACGTACACTGTAGGAATCAGATTCACTAACCGTTTATGAAAGAGTAAAGAGAAATGGAATTTTAATAGTGAAACTGATGGGACATGACAGTTCATTTATAAATCCGGTGAAGACTTGAAGTTTGTGGCTGATTTACACAAGGGATTGTTTTATAATGCTCTTTACGAACGAAAACAGTTTTGAGATATATGAATGCATAATATCACGACCATCATCATGGCGGGAGGACAGGGCAGCCGCCTTTTTCCCCTGACCAAAGTACGCAGCAAACCGGCTGTTCCCATAGCGGGAAGGTTCCGTTTGATCGATTTTCCCATCAGCAATTGTATCCATTCCGGCCTAAAAAAAATCTTTGTGCTCACCCAGTTCAGCTCGGAATCCCTGCACCGCCACATTTTTTTAACCTACCGTTTCGACAACTTCACCCGAGACTTTGTCACCATCCTCTCCGCCCAACAAACCTTGGAAAATCGAGACTGGTATCAAGGGACAGCGGATGCCGTCCGCAAGAATCTAGGATTCATTCGCGCCGATGTGGACCTGGTGCTGATTCTTTCCGGGGACCATCTCTACCGCATGGACTACCGCCGTTTCATCGATTATCATCTTAAAAAGAATGCGGATATCACGATCTCTGTCTATCCGGTACGACGTAAACAAGCCTCTCAGTTCGGAGTCATGAAGGTCAACCACAGCGGAAGGATCGTTGATTTTCATGAAAAACCCAAAGATCCTAACGTGCTGGACGCGACCTCGATCTCGGAGGAGACCTTCCGCCGCTTTAACATGGAGGCGTCCGGCCGGACACACCTGGCATCCATGGGCGTTTATATTTTCAAACGCACAGTCCTTAAGGAACTGTTGGAAAACACAGACTTCGAAGATTTCGGCAGAGAGGTCATTCCTTATGCCTTCACACAGAAAAAAGTCTACAGCTATTTTTTCGACGGGTATTGGGAGGATATCGGGACCATTCGCAGCTTTTTTGATGCTCATCTGGCTATGACGGGGGCACGCCCTAAATT
>JAUWSR010000019.1 GCA_030609975.1 Acidobacteriota bacterium
ATGAGCATCTCTATCTGGGATTTGACTGCTTTGATACCCAGCCGGATAAAATCATTGCGGATATCAGTGCCCGGGATGGAGAATTGCGGACCGATGACTCCGTGCATGTGCTTTTGGATTCGATCCACGATCCGGATCATTTTTACTATTTTGCCACCAACCTGCGAGGTGTACGAAGCGATGGTCAATTCTCTCTGGAGAACAGGGGCTATGATCCTTCTTGGCAGGGAGAGTGGGAAGTGGCTGCTCAAAGAACCGACTCCGGCTGGTCGGTCGAGATCGTTATCTACTTCAGCACCCTGGGCTATAAGGCGACCTCCCGTAAAACCCTGGGAATAGGCCTTTCGCGTATCGTGCCCCGCCTGGACAGCGCTTTCTGGGCCGGACCCTTGGATCCAGCCTTCAATCTGGATGCACTCGGGACCATCCGAGAGCTGCAGTTGCTGGAAGTGGCTAAGAAACTCAAAGTGACGCCTTATGCCATGGCCGGGAGGATTAGTACCGAAGAGGGTGAATTCAGCGCAGGCTTGGATATAAACTATGCTTTCAATCCTAAGATCACCGGGAATATCAACGTCTATCCTGAGTTCGATACGGTGCGGGCGGACCAGGAGCTGATCAATCTAACTGAATTTGAACTCCGTTTAGATGAGATCAGGGACTATTTTCTGGACGGCTTCGATGATTACTACCGGCAGCCCTTGGAGATGTCCTACAGCAAACGTGTGGGGGATATCTATGGCGGCGTTAAGCTCTACGGGGAAGCCGGACCTCTGGAGTTTTCAGGCGCCACGATTCAAGAGCGAAAGCTCGAATCCCAAGGTGACAAATCCGCGAACTGGTCAACACTCCGTATAAATAACAAATTTGGAAAGTTCTTGGAGCTTGGCGTAATCGCTGCCAACAGATATTTGGATGGGACCAACTTCGGATCTGCGGGCGCGGAGGGGACGATAAAGATCGGCGATCATCTCAAATTCTATGGACTCTTCTCCTACAGTTACGGGGATTATGACTCCAACAACACCGCTTACCTGGTCAAGGGGAGTTATGTAACCAATACCTTCCATACGCAGCTCTCATATTCTAAGATCGAGGACCGCTTTTGGGAAAATGCCAATGTTGTGGGATACATTGTGGACGACAACCGCAAGGAGTTGGACTTCAAGTTGGGCAAAACATTCCTGTTTACACTTGGAGAAGTCTCGGGTGTTGAATACGATTCGGCCTACAACATCTATCATGGTATGGATGGAACTCTACGCAGCTGGCAGATCGACCAGGAACTGGCCCTTCTCTTCGGAGGCTTTTGGCGGGCGGGAGTAAATTTTAAGCTTGATTATAAGTTGAATGATCTGTATCCGGTTTGGCTTCCGGAAAGCAACCGCGTCCCCACATCGGTTTGGAATGTGTTTCGGGATGCTACCATCGCATCCCTCACCAGGTGGAATCCGGACTATGTTTTTGATCTCTTCAATCCAACGATCAGTTCATCAACTGCTGGGTCCAGCCTTTACCTCGGTGCACGGGAATACGACAATCGCTTGGTCAAGGTATTTTCCGGCTTCGACAGCGGGGACAGGAACGCTTTCTTGCTGGCTTATGGTTTTGGGCGGCATTATGCCCGGCCCATAAACACCTTTGAGCTCTACAAGGAATTCAGCGTAACTCAAAGCTTCTATCTACAGTACGAGTTCAGCCTGTTAAGCATACGAGGCAAGGTCGAACCGGTCGGCCAACCGGTTTACCAGAGTAACTCTATTCATGTGATCAAGGCCAATGTCCTGGCTTCACCCACGGTGCATCGTTCCGGATTTTTGCAGATTGCTACCGTTCATACCAAGCACAGTCTGTTTCTGGAAGGGAAATACTTTATCCTGCCACCGTATGGGTTCATCCAGCTTGTCTACAAGCATGGTCTTTCCGGGTTTGGGGGGCAGAAAAACACCGATAATGCGGTCTATCTCAAGCTGAATTATGAGTTTTAAGGCTGGCTCGCACCTTAAAACCTTGGGTTTGTGGTATAATAAAAAAAAGAGTTAGGTAAAATGAAAAGGGTATTTATCGTTGTTGCGATTTTGGGTTTGTGTCTGGGACTCTCCTCTCAGCAGCAGCAGTTTGAGGTCACCGTTACGAACATCTCCGTTCCCATCCGGGTGTACCATGACACTCAATTCGTGGAAGACTTGACCATCGCGGATTTTGAAGTCTTAGAAAACGGCGTTCTTCAGAGGATCGAAGCCCTCTACTTGATTAAAAGCACCGATGTCGCCCGTAAAGATACGGTCAAGGAAATACCGGCCACGCTCAACCGCCATTTCTATTTCCTCTTCCAGATCACCGAATACGATGCCAGGATCACCGATGCCATCGATTATTTCTTTAAAGAGGTTTTTCTTTCAGGCGATAGGCTAACGCTTATGACTCCGGCCAAAGAATACAATTTGGCCCACACGGCTATCAAGAATAAATCGCCGGAAAGCCTGGCCAGAGAGATGCAGAATCTCATCCGTGCAGACACTTCCAGGGGCGCTTCCAGTTATCGTGCTTTGGTGCAGGATCTGCAGAGAGTCGTGCGGGCGATCTATGTTGCAGGCAGCTTCGGGACTCGTACCGGCGATACTTCAGGCTCTACCACCGCTACAGATGCGCAGGGACTCCAACTTCCCAACCTGCTGGCCAATTATCGGCAGACTCTGGAAAACCTCGATCAGCTGCGTTTTGTCGACGAGAATAAGTTCTTAAACTTTGCCCTGCGGCTGAAGAGGCAGAATGGTCAAAAACATGTTTTTTTCTTTTATGAACGGGAATACCGTCCCCAACTTAGCGATCGTGTGGTGAGCCAAATGATGTCCATGTACCAGGATGAGCCGAACATCCTGGGCGACCTTCAGGATCTGTTCCAGTTTTACCAGAGACAGCCCCGTTTCAGTCCCGACAGAATGAAGGTGGCTTTTGCGGATTCTTCCGGTTTGCTGCACTTTATCTTCATGGACAGACAGGTCGAATCCATCACAGGTGTGACCATGAGGGAACAATCCGAGGATGTCTTCAGCACTTTTATCGAGGTCGCGCAAGCCACCGGCGGGCTGGTGAACAGCACGAATAATCCCGGGTTTGCCCTCCAAAACGCTCTCAAATTCTCGGATACATACTATCTGCTCTACTATTCGCCCCAACAGTATGTCAAGGACGGGCAGTTCAAGACCATCCAGATTAAGGTGAAGAATCCGGATTATAAAGTGCTTCACCGTGCCGGCTACATCGCCAACTAACCCGACTATTCATCTTCCCAAGGGAAAGAAAATCTGTAGGTTCCCGACTCAATTTCAAAAACAGAGCAATTCTCTTCAACTCGGAGAAAGTGTACTCCCTCAGCCTCTGATGCGGGTGTGCTGCCTTCGATGATGCTATCCACATCAGGCGCGGGGACAAAGACCAGGGCCGTGGTGTTGGCGGGGATGGAGACTTCCATGGTCATGCTGGCTCCTTCTTTTCTCCAGCCGCTAATTATTTTTCCCTGGATGGAATCATATTCCGCTCGGGCGTAACTTAAACCCTCCCCTGGATAGGGCCGGATTTTGATCTTCTTGTAGGCCGGCAGCGTTTCATCCAGATCGATCCCGGCGACATAGCGGTAGAGCCACTCTCCGATCGCTCCGAAGGCGTAGTGGTTGAAGGAATTCATCCCCGGATCCTGGAATCCCTTTCCCTCGGTCCAACCGTCCCAGCGCTCCCAAATCGAGGTTGCCCCCTGCAGGATGGAGTAACCCCAGGAGGGGAAGGTTTCGTTGAGAAGCAGCTTATAGGCGACATCGTTATACCCCCTGCGGGTGAGGACCGGATTGAGGTGGCCGCAGCCTACAAACCCTGTGGAGAGGTGCCCCCCTCGCTTCTGTATATCGCTGACCAAATGCTCCGCCGCTCGGTCCTGCTGCTCCTCGGGATAGAGGTCCATGGCCAAAGCCAGCAGATATCCCGTCTGGGTCTCGCCTTTGAGTCGGCCTTCCGGACCGATAAATTCATCCTGAAAGACCTCACGGATCTTTTGGAAGAGGGAGAGGTATTCGGCCTGTTCCGGACTGCGGCCGGATACTCCTGCCATTTTGGACATGAGCCGGGCGTCATGGGCCCAGTAGGCTGTGGCCAGGAGGTCTTTGGGTGTATCCGCTTCGATGGACAGCCAGTCCCCGTAGTTGTTGTTGACCCCCTTGCGCCGGATGAGATTAGGATTTGTCTTTTGCAGATAATCCATCCAGCGCTTCATGGCCTCCCAGTGTTCGTCAATGATATGGGTGTCTCCATATATGCGGTACATTGTCCAAGGAAGAATAACTCCGGCATCTCCCCAGGCAGGTGCTGCTTCGAAGCGGATGAACCTCTTGTCACCCATGCGCGGTGCAAAATCCGGGAAGGCTCCCTGTGACGATTGAGCATCCTTCACATCCCGCATCCATTTGGTGAAAAAAGCGGCCACATCCTGATTGAAGCTTCCGGTGCGGATAAATATCTGGGCGTCGCCCATCCATCCCAGGCGCTCGTCTCTTTGAGGACAGTCGGTCGGAATGGAAAGGTAGTTGCCGCGATGGCTGCGAACCAGGTTGGAATAAAGCTGATTCACCATGGGGTGGGAGCAGGTGAAGCTCCCGACAAAGGGGGCATCGGTATGGACCACACACCCGGTGATGGCGCCGGTGTCCGGAGTGCCGGGGTAGCCGGTGACTTCTACATACTGGAATCCGTGGAAGGTAAAATGAGGCTCGTAGGTCTCTTCCTCTCCTCCTTGGAGGATGTAGGTGTCGGTGCATTTGGCGCCGCGCAGGTTCTTGGTGTAGATGCTGCCGTCCGGATTGAGGCGCTCTGCAAAGCGGAGAGTTACCTTGTCACCTGCCTGGCCTGTGACTTTGCACCGTACCCAGCCTGCGATATTCTGACCGAGGTCGAACACAAAAACACCCTTTCGGGGTTCGGTGACACTCTGGGCGGGAAGGTGCTGGGTGATACGCACGGGCTGGGAGGGTTGGGCTACCAACCGTCCTGAGGGGGCCGCGATAACCGCGGCTTTCTTCCAGGAACTGTCGTCAAAACCGGGGGTATCCCATCCTTCAATCCCTATACGGGCATCATAGACTTCGCCCATAAGCAGGTCTGAACTGCGGATGGGGCCTTCGCTCCATATCCAGGTACCGTCGCTTACAATGCTGTCCCGAGTTCCATCATTGAACTCGATCTCCAACTGTAAGAAAAGGCTGTTTTGTTGTCCGTAATGCTCCCGCTGTTTGCGCAAGCCGAGATATCCGCTGTACCACCCGTCCCCCACCACTGCTCCCACAGAATTTTTTCCCTGCTGCAGAAGCGAAGTCACATCGTAAGTGCGGTACTGGAGGCGCAAATTGTAGTCCGTCCACTCCGGGGAGAAGATGTCCTGACCCACACGTTCCCCATTGAGGTGAAGCTCATACAAGCCTAAGGATGTGATGTAGACATAGGCCTGTTTAATGGACTTGCCGATATCGAAGGATTTTCTGAACCAAGGGGGCGGCGGCCCCGAAGCATTGGGTTCTGTCTGGGGAGGAGGCTGTTCTGAAGAAGAGATCCATTCCGCCTGCCAATCACGGGAGCGTAGGAGTCCCATGGTCCAGAAAGCCCTAGGGCCGCTTTTAACGATCCGGCCGTCTTTGTCCCAAACCTGGACCTTCCAGAAACAGCGCGTGCGGGACGTTAGGGGTTTGCCGGAATATACGATCTGCGAAGTCAAATCACTGGAAACTTTCCCTGTGTCCCAGAGATCAATTCGGCCCTTATTCAGATCGTCTTGAGTTGAGGCCACCTGGATCCGATAAGCGGTCTGTTTTTGTCCACGTGTACCGGAAGAGAGTTTCCAGCTCAAACGGGGTTCCTGTGTGTCGATCCCCAAGGGATTTTCTAAATATTCACATTTCATGTCACCCACCAAAAGGTCGGGAGGCTTTATTTCCCGGCATCCCCATACCGAGAGAATTACCAGAAACAGTCCGAATGTTGTCCATTTGTACATTTCCACCTCCTTAGATTCGACGGATTCGATAACTCAAAGTGGCAAATACAAACCAGAGGATCATTCCCACCAGCATCAGGCGAGCGTGGAGTCCCCAGCTGATCTTGCCGGAGAAGACCAAAAATGATGGCAGCAAGGTCAATAACAGCCCTGAAAACGCTAGAACCTTGGTAACGACTTTAATCATGTCAAGCCCTCTCCTCAAGAGGAGCCCTGGATCTTCCGCGTTGTTCGATGAAACTCAGGCCAATATACAGGAACAATGCGACAAACCAACCGGGGAGGCCTTTAAAGAAGATCTCCAGCGGGAGCCAAAAGCAGAACACTAAAGTCAGGGCCCAACTCAAACCGGCAGGCCAGCTGAAAAGGGTGCCGCGCAGATCGGCATGGTTGGACTTGAGGCCGATCCGCGGGAAGATCCAGAAATCAGCAAAAATGACCGCACCCATGGGCATCAGGATCAGCCCATAGAGGGCTACAAAATCCAGGAGCTTCATCACCAAGGCAGGGAAGCAGGCAGCGATCGTGGTCACCAGGCCTGCGGCCAAAGTGACTTTCCAGCGTTTCCAATTGGGTGTGGCTGCCTGCAGCGCCAGCCCCGCCCGGTAGAGTGTGGGATTGGCCGTGGTCCAGCCGGCTATAACCACACAGACGGCCCCTGCGATGCCTGCGCCCATATAGGCTACAGGTCCGGGTGCAATGGTGACATCCGCAGCGGCACACAGGATTCCTGAACAGATCCAGGCCACAAAATGTCCCAGGAACATGCCGGCCGCACTGGAAAATCCGTAATACCACTTCTTGGCATACCGGAAAAAAGACAGATCGGCCATGCCGATGTGCATAGCCATGTTGCAGAACCAGGCGAAAAACAGGACATGCCACAAGGTAAAGGGCG
Organism: Acidobacteriota bacterium; assembly: GCA_030609975.1. Lineage (GTDB taxonomy): Bacteria > Acidobacteriota > Aminicenantia > Aminicenantales > Aminicenantaceae > JAUWSR01. The sequence continues at coordinate 6,936 of JAUWSR010000019.1, forward strand.
ATTGTCCGGCCGCGGGAACACCGGTCCAGATCTTTTCATTGGCGACCCGCCAGAAATCCCCCGGCGAGGTGCAGCCGAGGCGCGGCAAAACTGCGACAGCAGCGGCCACGAACACCAGGAACATCCAAGGCGCACAGATCCGGGCGAATTGAGCCAGGCGTTCGAAACCGAGTATGGCCAAGGCCGTGACCACAGCACCGACCAGGAACACCACCACCACCCACATCACACTGGTGGGGAACATGTCCTCCAGGCCGGGCATGGGCATCTTGAAGGGGAGCCCAACTGCGGTAGCGGCCACCGAGATCATGGCGCCTGCCAGAAAACAGAACATCAGGGCGTTTATCAGGCTGTAGATAAAGGTCAGGTAGGGGCCACAGATCCGGCGCAGCTGCCAGTAGAGGGTCAGCCTCACTCTCACGGCTATAGGCGTGCACAGAAAAACCCAGCTCAAGACAGCCAGGATGTTTCCTAACAAAAGTCCTAGAAAAAGATCAGGAGCGGATACTCCTCGGGCTACGAACAGGGCCCCGATCACGAATTCCGTACCGGCCACATGTTCACCGGCAAAGGTGCTGACGAATTTTCCGATCCCTTGGAATTTATGTGGAGCCACTGGTTCTCGGTCGTATTCGTACAACGCATCCAACCGGGCTGTTAAACTTTTTCTACTTTTCATCCGTTATCGCGTGTCATTGCGGGCCTCCGCAGGAGGCAAAGCAACCTTAATGTCGTTGCGAGGCCCGAAGGGCCGTGGCAATCTCGTAGTGCGTCGCTGAAACCATGAGGTTGCTTCGCTACGCTCGCAATGACCTAGAGTTTGCTTCGTCACTTCGTTCCTCGCAATGACCACTTTATTTCAGGTCTTTTATGTTTGTAGAATCCCTCCAGTAGCGAAGTTTGCCCCTGCCGCCCTGGTCGGGGCTGGCGTCGAAGGCCAGGCCGAAAAAGCCTTCTTTGACTTCGATGAGAGTTTTTTCTTTGTAGAGAGCTTTGGTCAAGTTCACGATGGTGTAATCCAGCTGGGGTCCTTCAAGAGAAGCGAAAACAAAATCGCCGTTGGTCTCGATATCACCAAAGCGGATTTTTCCGGCCTCATAGGTGTAGCGTGGCCGGCGCCAGTCACGGGCTATGTCCATACGCAGGTCGTTCTTTGTCCCGACAAAAACTGTGCGGTTTTTGTGCTTGATCTGAATGCCCAATCCTGCCCGGGGGTTGTGCACCGGGAGCAGGCTGATGCGTTCTTTCCACTCTTGGGGCTGGGTAGAGGATGTGTGAGGAATTAAAACGGTGATCATGCCTAGAGTTTCGCCCAATTCGAAATGCTGGGCTGTGGTCTGGTGGATAACCAGCTCCTCCTGGTAGTGGCGGCTCTCTTTTTCCACGCCTTCCATGCGAGACTGTGTCTGAGGGAAGACGATCAGAAGTTTTTTGGCTGTGGAAAGCTCTTCTTTCTGGATGCGGTCATAGATGGTGTCGTACCAGTGATCACCTTGGCTCAGGATCTTGCGCGTGTGCCAGAGGTTGGCCAGGGTAAAATAGTCTTCTATCCGGGCTTTGAAAATGTCGAAGACCACGAAAAGTTCCGGGTCTTTGACATAGCAGATCACCCGGTCCCACTCATAGCCCATCTTTTCATCCAGCAGCCGGGTGCGGCTGTAGTCGAAGTCCGGGAGGGTGATAAAGTCCACTTTCTGGGTGCGGATGATCCGGTAAGAACCTGCATTGTGCAGGAAGTCCAGAACAGATTGCCCTGGGACCGCATCCCGGATGCTGTAGCGGTATTCCCCCTGTTTTTGCCCCATAAACAGCTTTTCAGGCCGAATACACAACCGGTTGTGGAAGTAATCCTGACGGTAGGCGCCGAAGGGGCCGCTGGGCATGTAGTTACGATAACCGCCGTCATGGAGCAGCACCGATCCGCCCGACATCAGCAGCACGATGCTGTTTTCATCCGCATGTCCATGGGTCATCTTTTCTTCTTCAACGGGGATAGTGTCTCTAAGGTAATCCCGGAAATTCAATCCTCCATCCCCCTCATCTCGGTAATTGAGGAGCATATAGGTTGAGTCTTGCTTCCAGCCGTCCCGGAAAACGATCTTTTTTCCCTGCACATCTTCCATGACTTCACCCGAGAGCGCGTCGGGAGGCGTAGCCTGCCTGGGAGTTCCCCATATATAGCAGTCCAATAGGTTATAACCCAGGCCGACACTGATGGGATTTTCAAAGTCGATGAATTGGCGGGCGATGGTGGCGGCTGCCCATTTCAACCGGGGATCTTGATATTGGGTGGCCGCCGCCTCGAAGAAAACCAGATAACGGTTCCAGTTGGAGTTCCATTGGGCATCCCCGAAATCCGGGATCATTCCGGCTGGTGACATCAAGTTGAGAAAATAGTGGGCGTAATAATACATCTCCGGAGTCTTGAAGAGCTCTTCAGTTTTCCCATGGCGTCTGCGTATCCGCATAAGGCATAGAGCCATACGGCATGATAGATGGTGGCATCCTCGATCTCCCAATTTCCCCAGTTGTCATCCCCCAGGGCTCGGCGCAGCATCTCCCATTGTTTTGCTTGAGGATGGTGGGGTAGGGCGCGTACGGCCCAAGCCAGGGATTCCGCTCGTAGAACGGTACGGTTCATAGGGCCCCATTCCTGGGAGCGCAGCAGGTAATCCATACTTTCGGCAATGGTCTCTTCCACGATTTTGTGTTCCGCCGCAGTGAAAAGGTCATGGGGTTTGAGCAATTCGTAGGCTCGGATGTAGCGCATCACTGTGAAAAAGTCGGGTAGAGGAGGAGGTTTTTCTTCGTAATCCACCCGGATATCGGTGGCCCATTGTGGATAGAGCGAACGGAAGTCCCGATAGATAAGAAGGATCTTTTTGGCGCGCTGAGCGTAGTTGCTGTCCTGCTCCTTATCGAAGAGAAAAGCGGAAATAACGGCCATCTCCAGCAAACCCCCTGGGGGCCGGTATCCAAAGACATTTTTAGGATCGAAACTCTCCTTCCAGCGGGCTATCAGTTCGTCATAATGCTGCCAGGTCCACTCGGCGGAACTGCGGGCGTAAGAGAGATATTCCTCTTGCTGGACGGGTTCCATTATCTTTTGGTCATTACGAGGCCCGTTGGGCTGTGGTAATCTCATTGTACTAGGCTGAAACAATGGGGTTGCTTCACCTCCTGCGGAGGCTCGCAATGACATGAGAGAACCGAAAATCAGCAGGAGTGAGCCTAGAAAAAGGAAATGAGTCCATTTTAGGGTATTTCTGTTCATGTTCGTTATCCTCCCTGTGGTGGGCATTTTGTTGTTTTGATCATTTAAAATCCGGGATCGACAAATTTTTATAACAATCCCAGGAAAATAGCAAATCCCCCGCACCTTTTTAAAGGGAATTTCACCCCTCGAATCATCCCTAAAGGCGATTGCCTCTTTTTTGGTGGTTTTGCCATAATTAGGGCATGTCAAACGACAAATATAATATGAATCAGGGATTCTGATTCGAAATACGAAAAAGAGGGAATAGCCATGGAGGACGAAAAAAGAACAAGGCTTTTAGAGGATCTTGATAACGTTCGTAACCGCATCACCGAACTGGAAGACTCGGAGAGAGAGCAAGCAGAAGCTGAAAAAAAGCTGCGCAAGGATAGCGAGCGCTATCGACATGCCATAGATGTCGCGCCACTGGGTGTATATTCCGTGGATGTTCAAGGCAAGTTCAAGTATGCCAACAGCCTGCTTTTAAAGACTTTCAATCTCGGGAACATGGAAAAGGCCCGCGAGATCGACATCATGAACTATCCGGCTTTTTCGCAATCGGGAGTTTCTCAGGAGATCCGCCGCTGTCTGGAAACGCAAAAACAAGCTGTCTTTGAGCATACGGTTGAGGACAGAAACGGCCATCAAACCTGGTTGCGTCACTATTTTAATCCCATCATAGACAAAGACGGCTCCATTAATGGAGTCCTGTCTCTGGTAGATGATATTTCTCATCAGAAGAATTATCAGAATGAACTCAAGCAGCAGTTGGGAACGGAAAAGAATCTGAACACCATCCTTTCTGAACTGGTCGGTGTTTTTGATGTGGAAAAAGCCATCAACAGCACAATGGGACACCTGGGTGAAATCTGCCAGGCAAGCCGCGTTTCGCTGTTCGTCATCTATGAGGACGGCACCAAGATGGACAATACCCATGAATGGTGTGCATCGGGAGTTAAACCTCAGATCGATACACTTCAGACGCTATCATTGGATCAGTTTTCTTGGATGAAAAAAAAGCTTCAGCAAGGCCAGAGTGTGCAGGCCAAAGACCTGGCTGAACTGCCGGCTGAAGCCAAGGCAGAAAAAGAATTTTTCGCAAAACAAGATAACAAGTCTTTCCTCTATCTCCCCATAAAATTCGAAGGAAAACTTGGAGGGATGGTTGGTTTTAGTGCTGTCCAGGAACAAAAAGACTGGAGTAAGGATGATCTCGATCTGCTTCAGATCGTGGCCGGAGTCGTGGGGGACTTTTTAGAGAGAAAGATCGCCGACGATACCCAGCGAGATCGAGATGTCCGTTTCCGCCGCCTGGCACAAGCCAGCCTGGAGAGTATCTTTATCCTCAAAAACGGTAAGATCTTGGATGCCAATCATTTGGTGGGAACATTGTTAGGTTACAAACCTTCGGAATATTTAGGTAAAGAGTTTATAGAATTCGTCGATTCCAAAGAAAAAGAGAAAGTGGGGAAAAACGTCGCAGCCAATTCCTCCAAACCGTTTGAGGCGACCGCTAAGAAAAAGGATGGGACTCTTTTCCCGGTGGAAGTGGTAGCCAAGAACCTGCTCATCCAGGAAGAGCCTATGACTGTGGTTGCCCTCAGGGATATCTCGGAACGTAAGGGGCTGACCAAGGAAGATCAAGAAACTGTCGCAAAACTCAAGGATGCCCTGGATGGGACCATCCGGACCATGGCACTTACTATCGCCCTGCGGGATCCTTTTGCTGCGGGACACGGTGAAAGTGTGTCCAAGCTGTCCACAGCTATCGCTCAGGAAATGGGATTGTCTGAAGAGCAGGTCGAAGGTCTGCGCGTAGCAGGCATTATCCATGATATCGGCAAGGTCTCTCTTCCCACCGAGATCCTGAGCAAGCCCGGAGCAATCTCGGATGCGGAGCGCCTGTTGATCGAGAATCATCCCAAGATGGGACACGATATGCTCAAAGATATCAAATTCCCCTGGCCGGTGGCCAAGATGGTCCTGCAACACCACGAACGCATGAACGGGACGGGTTATCCCGCCGGTTTAACCGGGGACAAACTCATGCTGGAAGCCAAGATCATGGCCGTAGCGGATACTGTGGACGCCATCATGTCGGATCGTTCCTATCGTCCGGCCAAAGGCTTGGAAAATGTGATCGAAGAGCTCACCAAGAACAAAGGCACGCTGTATGATCCCAAAGTGGTGGACGCTGTGCTCAAGGTCATCAATGAGCGCGGATTCCCTGTAAAGAACTAGCGTCACCGATTTCTCTATTCGCCAATCCTGAAAAGGATTTCCCTGTTTCCGTTAGGATAACGGACCCTACTTGGAGAATACAGCTTGTAGGGTGTCAACTAGATTGAGGGCGTAATCTACCTCGGTCAGGGGGATGTTCTTTCCTTGAGCGATCTGTGTGAAGCGTCCGTCCTTGTTGCTGTCTTTGGTGATGATCAAGTAATCGGCGAAGGGTGCGACCGCATCGATCATGCGTTCGTTGTCGCTTCCCGGAGCACCACGTTTCGACTGACCGCCCACATGGACACCGATTATGAAGATCCCTTTGTCCTTGCAGTATTGAATGACAGACTTTAGTCTTTTCACTTCATCACCTACGGTGAGACCTGAGGCTCCCATGCCTTTCAGGCTGGCCCCGATAGCAAAGATCACGGTCTTATAGGGGGTGCCGTTGGGAAATTGGGTAAGGTCGGTTTGGACTTCCACATGGAATCCCGACTTGGATTCTTTTTCTCTGCCCGCTAGGCCCACACCAGAGCTGAGGAGCTCCGCATCGGGAACATCACAGTAATCGTAGCCGATGCTCGCTTCCTCACAGATGATATTGAGGGTGGTCACATCCGGGCTCTGTCCGGCGGAAGTGTTCAATATAGGAAGCTCGGCCTTGGGTATCTCCTGGCCGGACGTTTTGGCCTCGGGCAGTGTTAGCATCAGTGCCATGAGGACATATCCGATCAATAAGGATTGTCTTACGTGTTTCATGTATTATCTCCTTACAGAGGAAGGGCTTCCCGGAGGTCTGCCCCTACTATATCTATATTCATATTGTGTGAGATCTTTCTGGGTTTTTGAGCAGGGAGTTTGTGGAAGCGGATCACCTCTTTTAACCAATCCTCGGGATAGGGGAGATTGGAGCGCGTCCGCTTTTTGGTGTCGTAGATGCTGAGACCCCGGTATTTGACCAACAGATCGTCTCCCAATTTCCACCAGGCATTGACCGCCGCGTCCGCATTGCTGTTGCAGTAATCGTTCAGGAACTGAGAGGCCTGCTTGGGATCTTTTTTATAGAGCTCGTGAGCGAAAGCGTCGATAGCCGGAGTCCGCTCCAGGGCTCCGCCTTCCCAGTATTCCTGGCATTTTTTCACATCCTGGATGGCATGGGAGTAGGCTACAAGCGTGTGAAAATCTACATAATCGAAGGCCCATCGTGCGGACTTTCGATTGAACTCCCAGTGGTCGCCGACCTCGAAGGAGGAGGGTATCCGGTCGATACCGATGTAAAAAGGCATATAGCAGGCTGTGTCCTGGGCACCAAATGCTATCCAAACGATCCCACCGATGGGATTTGGCAGCCAGTCTCGGCACTGTGTGACTGTGGTATATTCTGCGCGGTTGACTCCAATGGTTCTCGGCGTGTAGTAGGTCGTGTCTCCCACCTTGACCGGCCGGGGGTGGTAGTTGGGATTCTTGAAGGGACCGCCCCGCAGGCCGGCTGCCGGGTCATACATCGTTCCCTGGTATTTATCTCGGGTGAGATTCATAACATCCTGGGCAGAGAGTTTCTTGTCGGGCTTTACGGAAAAGGGGAAGTCCATGTTTGGTGTGTCTGGACTGAATTTTTGGGAAGGCGCGACCAGATCGAAGAAACGCCACATCCGTGCTCTTGATCCTCCGCTGGCGGTGGCTGAGTTTTCCGAGGGCGCATAGGCCTTCTTGAAATTAAATGGTTCTCCGCTTTCAGGATCATAGAGTTTCTTTTCGATGGCAAGGGAAATGACATTTGAGGAGGCCATGAAATAGTCAGAATTTTCCAGGTCGATCTCACCGATGCGTGATTCGTTGGGGCAAACGCTGACATGATCATCGGGTACCCGCTGAGCACACCAAACAGCTCCAGGCTTACCGGTCCCAGGCGCCCAAAGCGGACCCACGGGCATGATCTCAAAGATCCAGATCTCGTTCGGATCCGAGACAGCCAGCATCTCGCCGTCATCATGGAATCCGTATCCATATTCTTCCGCCAATGAACCCATGATCTTTATAGCATCCCGGGCTGTTTTGGCGCGTTCCATTCCCAGCATGGTCAACATGGTCAAATCAATTTTAGCAGAGGGGGTGGAGTTGATCAGTTTTCTAGGCGCGCCGATGGTGGATTCACCGATCGCCACCTGGTTTTCGTTCATGTATGCGAACATGCCGTGGATGTAAGTGAAGGTGCGGGCCGGTTGGGGGATGTCGAAATCGATATAGTCTTCTTTGGACTTTTCCCACTTAAGCCCCTCTTGAGGAGGCCAGGTCCGGTATTGGGAGACATGATAGATCTTGCGCACCGCTCCCTCTTTGTTTTCTGCACCATGTACAAAGCGGAAGGTCCAGTCGCAGATACCGCAGTCGCAGGTGTGGGTGCTCATGACAGACCCATCCGTCGAAGCCGCCTTGCCTACCAGGATAACCGTACAGCCTTCCGGATAGTCTAAAGCAAGCGTTGCGTCTTGGGTCCGCTGGGCGTTTGCAAGTATTCCACCCAAAAGGATGGCCACAAGGAATAGACTAAAAAACAACCAGTTTCTTTTTGTTCTCACTCCGTACCTCCTTCTTTGTAATTTATGAAATTCTATTTACACTGTAGGATACTTATACCTCCGGAAACAATCAAGCAAAACACTTCGCTTCCAAATTTTCATTTTAAATATCTCTTCATCCAAAACACTCCAGAATATGCCTTGAAACGATTTGACGTAGCGCTTAATCAGGTGACCAAGGTTTTTAAAAGAGAGTATCAACGGGTCAATTCACGAGAGAATAAAAAAAATCAAGGCGGGCCGATTGTGGACAGGAAGGTGGTTACTCCTCCCAAGCAGCTCAAATGGGTTTTTGGCCGGTGTTGATTTTCATTGCCAATGATTCCCTAACTACGGTAAAATTCTAAGGTAATTGTCTTGATTCTTTCTGATTCTGTCGTCCTATTCAGTTAAAATATACGTTCTTTTTTTCCGTTTGCGCTGGGTCATGGTAATAGTATCCCACGCCTTTCTCGATCACTTCGGCATAACGAGGAACCTGAAGGACCTGAATTGCGCGTTCAGGATTTTTCCGCGAGTATTGTTGGAGAAGTTCCAGGACTGCAGAACAGTGCTGTCCCACCCGGTTGTCCATGGGCCAACCGTTTTCATCATAGGGAACAAACAGTTTTTTCTTCTGGCTCAATTTCAGAAGAAAGGGATCTTTGCCGTCCAGCAGCAAAGCGGTTGTTTTAGGGCCGGTGGGCTGATCCAGAAAGGGGAGGGGGGCTTCCAGCAGGAATGGCAGCGTTTCGGAATAATCACCGATCTCCCGGTGCGACAAGCCCCGGAATCCCTTGGGGGATGGCTCCACGTGATTGTCGAAGCCTTCCCTGGCCTGAAGCGTTAGGGAGGTCATGGTAGCTATACGCATCGATTTTTCAGGGGCAACGATACAGTTTGTGACCGGAAACATGGTTTCCGCCCCGTGGATATCTACCGCCAAGTCCACACCCTCATTGCGCATGATCTCCATGGCAGCGAAGGTGACTTTTTCCATAAGAGCCCCATTTGCTCTGCCCGGCCAGGTGCGGTTGGTGTTGCGGATATCCAGGAATGAAAGCAGCTGCCGGTCGGGATAGTGGATGTAGACATCAGGATCGGGCCATTGATCCAGGGGAGAAGCATCCCGGTTTCCCATCCGGAATTGCTTGCTGCCCCAACTGGTAGGTATCTCGAAGTAAAGGGGATATCCGTCTCCTGGACGGGTATGGCGGCTGCCGCTGTGATTGAATTGAGGGATGATGATGAGCGTTCCTTTCTCTACGACTGCATTTTCCAAAAAAATCAGGGCTGTTAAAAGGGCGGCGGGTTCGTTGGAATGGGTGTTGGCGATGATAAGCAGCTTTCCACCTGGTTCTTTGCCTTCCATGAAGAACACCAGAGTATCCGCTTGTGTGCCTTTCAGTCCCTCACAATAGTCACTCAAGTTTGTGACCTTGGTCACGCCGGGGCCGGCCACCAGGGGAATTTGATAGTGACGGTGCTGAAAAAGCTGAATTCCCGCTTGGATCAATACTAGGGCCATCACCACAATAAGGACGATTCTTATATTTCTTTCTTTTTTCATCCTTGGCTCCGCATTCTACTTGACTCTCAACAGTCTCAGGATCAAGGGGATCATCACTAAAAGATAGAGAAGCATATCGTTGGTGCTTTTTTTCTCCCGGATGAAATTCCAGATCAACATCCCCAATATAAACGCGCTGATTATGTAATATATGATCATTATGATCATGCTCATAGCTCATCTCCAATCCATTGTCGTAGATATATAGCGTTGTCATTGCGAGGAGCGTAGCGACGAAGCAACCTCACATACTCCATTTCACCAAAAAATCCAGTTTGGCACTAAAAACCACCATCAGGATACCCACGATGGTTATGACTACCCAAGGGACCCAAGTGCTGCGCAGAAAGGTCCAGTACGTGCCTTTATATTCTGAGACCATCACACTCAGGCGGCCGATAAGAGCTGTGGGCGGCAGGCCGTCTCCCAGAGGCCAGAGCAGGCTGAGGCCGGCGATGGCTACGGTTGCGTGCAAACCGATGGAATCCAGAAACCATACAAGGGGAATGCCGATGATGGCCGCTCCTCCATAGGTCAGCACACCCTCAGAGACCGGGATGATCACAGCTAAGGAGAAAAACAGCAGGATCAAAGGTGTTGAGATCACCGCGAATGAGATCAAGCCCCGTATCCCGGTCGTGGTCATGATCTGCTGCAGCATGCCTACCACGATCATGGTAGCCAGCAGTGGGAGCAGACGCTGAATAGTATTGCGTGAAAGAGTGAGGATGTTTATCTTTGTGGGACTCACCAGCCACGCCACCAGACCTGCGATCACGAATTGAAGCGGCAAGCCCAGGATGGGAGTCGAGAAGGGCCAGAGTCTGTAGGCTGCCACCATGCCGAAAAAAACTAGAAAAGGCAGCAGCACCCGCCACCAGTTCATTCCGGCAGGAGTTTTGGGCATATCCTCGAGGGCGCTTTCCTTGTCACCGGTTCCTTCCTTTTTCCAGCCAAGAAACAGCACTGTAAATGTTCCCAACACCAGAACGGGGATTCCCAGTGGAAGCTCAAAACCGACATAGGGGATAGCGGTCCCAGCCGAGAGGATCATAGCCCAGATGTTCACAGGAGGAGCGGCTGCGCTCAGCCCGGCGACTATGAACAATATGGCGGCAACTTTGCGAGCGGGGATGCCCAAGTAAGACAAAGCCATAGCCACTGGCGCTCCCACCACCAACAGGGACACACTGCCGGCTCCGGTAAGGGCGCCTGGGATGAGGATGATGATCATCAACAGCAGCAGCGCGATCAAACGCAGATTGTAAAAGGATTTGATGGTGCCCCGGACTACGTAATTGATCCCTCCAGATTCTGAAACGATCGCCATAAAGATCGTGGCAGTGGAAAAGACCAGGATGACATCCAGGTAGGTAAAAGCACCTTCCACCAGATGCCGGGCCAGTTCTGCAGCGGGGGGCGTGTTCACAAAGGCACCGGCCAGGCCTCCGGCGACAGCCGCTGCCAGCATGCTGGCTTCCACCGAGGCCTTAGCTGCTTTCGCGGCCACATAGGCCAGCACCATTACGGCCGCAATGATTCCGATCTGTGTGTACATGTTGTTCTCCGCGCTTATTCTACTCCGGGAGTTTTTTAAGAGTCAAGCCATCCAATCCTCCCCCAACCTCCCGCCCTTAAAAGAGGGGAATTAATTCTATTCAGGTCAGATAAACTGGATCTCGCCTTTTTTCAGTTTTTCACCAAGCCCATTATTGAGGTTCCCTTCTTTTATGGGGGAATTTAGAGTAGAATGAGGGCCGGCAAGGAGAATTGAGTATGAAAAAACGTACGATTGTGACCTTATTGATCGGGATAATCTTTATATTGCCCCTGATTTCTCAAGCCCAAACCCAGAGACAGCGGCCTCCCGAATATGACCGGCTGCGCCAAGCCATGCGCCTCGAAGATCTGAACGAACGCATTAAAGCCTTAGAAGGTATCAAAGCGGACTTCCCGGATACGCGCTACCTGAGCACTATCGAAACGGGCATTGTCCGCGCCCGGATCGGCCTGAGCGATTCCCTCGACGCTGTGCTGAAATTACAGCAAGAGCTCTTCGCTAGCCAGGCGGGGGTTGGGAAACTTTACCTTTACTACCAAAGCAGTATGGAGCTCCTCAATCATAAAATGTTGGATCAGTTTGACCAAAGAAAAGTAACGAAGGCTGTTGAGGACTACATCCTTCAAGGTGTCAAGCTTGCTAAAGATTCCGACTTTATTAATTCCATCCCAGAAAGAAACCGCGGCAGTATCGATCTCATTACGCCCCGCCTCTATCTGGCTATGTCCAAGGCGTATATAAATGAAAAAAGCTCCGATAAATCTTTGGAATCACTCAGGGCTTACAAAGACATGGGTGGGCCGGACAGCAAAAATTACTTCTATCTTTGTGCTCAGTCCTACGAACTTCAGGGAAAGGACCAAGAGTCTTTCGAAAATTATTTTCAAGCTGCTGTGGAAAGCTATGAGGATTCGTTGGAAAAGACAAAAGCCTTGTATCGGAAACTTAATGGGAGCATGGAAGGATTCGAGCAAAAACTGGAAGCCAAGCAGCGCGAGCTGCCCTTCCATCCGGATCATTTTAAGCCGGAAAAACCCTGGCAGGGGAAGGTGGTGTTAGCCGAGCTCTTTACCGGGGCCGAATGTCCTCCTTGTGCGGGTGCGGATATAGGATTTGACGCCTTGCTCGATGTCTATTCGTCCGAATACCTGGCGGTCTTGGAATATCACCTCCACATCCCCAGACCGGATCCCTTGGCCAATCACGCCACAGTAGAGCGGGCTAAATTCTACAACTGCCGCAGTGCTCCCAGCAGCTTCTTTGATGGTGAAAGCAAATTTGGGGGGGGAGGAGACCGTTCTGCGGGGGAGAGGAAGTTTGGTCAGTATTCCGGGGGGATCCAGGCGTTGATCTATGCTGCCCCTGAACTTAAGCTGCAACTGCAGGCCACCATCAAAGGCGACCTTGTTGAGATCTCCTACCAGTCCAATACGATTTTGAACAACGCCGATTACAACATAGCCTTGGTACAAAAAGAACAGAATTATGCCGGCGGCAATGGCATCCTGTTCCACAAGATGGTGGTGCGTGAGTTTCTCACAGCCGTGCCCGATGGAAAAAAAGTTTCCATAAATCTTCCTGAGTCTGAAGGGAAAGCTGCTCAGCATCTTTCAGCTTATGAAAAGCAAAACTCCTTTGCTTTTAACGAGAAACCATATCAGATCGACCGTTCTCAATTGGGTGTGGTGTTCTTTGTACAGGACCGAGAAACCAAAAAAGTCTACAATGCTATCGTTGTGGACGTTAAATAAACATGACAACTTAGTAACTTGGATTATTCGCAATCGATATTGGGATGATTCAGATTTAAGGAGGATGGGATGCACAATTCTGAAAATCCTTGGAATCGGAGGAAGTTTCTGGCTGCCTCGGCCGGCACAGCCGTAGGAATGGTGTGCCTTCCATTTGTTAATAGCGGATCTTTGTGGGCCCAAAACCAAGGCGAAAAACGCAGGATCGCACTTGTGGGTACAGGCATCAGAGGGAGTTCCCTGTGGGGGAAAACCCTCATTTCAAACTACAGCGATGTGTTGGAGATGGTGGGATTGTGTGATATCAATCCCAAGCGTCTGGCCTATGCCAGAGACTATATGGGCGCAACCTGCCCGACTTTTACAGATTTTAAGCGGATGATCACAGAGACCAAGCCTGATGCTGTGATCGTCACCACCACCGACTGTTTCCACGCTAAATATATCTGTCAGGCCATGATGTTGGGCTGCGATGTGATCACGGAAAAGCCTATGGCTACCGACGAAAAAATGGCGCAGGAGATCCTGGACACAGAACGGAAAACCGGGAAAAAACTGATCGTCACATTCAACTACCGCTACAGTCCGGAGGCGGTCAAGATCAAAGAGATCCTGGCCTCAGGGGAGATCGGGCAGGTCACTTCTGTGGATTTCAATTATTATCTGGATGTCTACCATGGCGCCTCTTACTTCCGCCGCTGGCACGGATTCAAGCAGTTTTCCGGGTCTCTGCTCGTCCACAAGGCCACACACCACTACGATCTGTTGAACTGGTGGCTGGCCGCAGAACCCCTGGAGGTCAATGCCTACGGACATCTGCGCAAATACGGGTACAACGGGGCTTTTCGCGGCCGCAGGTGTTCGACCTGTCCCCACAAGGATACCTGCGAGTTCTATTGGGATATCACCACCAATGAACACCTCATGAATCTGTATGTCAAGGCGGAATCCGAGGACGG
>JAUWSR010000230.1 GCA_030609975.1 Acidobacteriota bacterium
CGTGCGAATTTTAAATTTTTTGCAAAATCTCTGTGCACGGCTTTTGCCATATCCTTGAGTGTACTGCCTCGTTGGAAAATGAAGGGCTCATCCAATGAAGGCTTTTTGCCCGGCGTCTTGCTGTAGACACGCAGGATCTCGAGCTTATCGAAAATCAGCTGTTTGAGCTTGGCAAGGCTTTCCTCCATTAATGAGGAGACCAAAATCAATTCCTCGCCCGACGAAAGGGCCGAGTGAAAATCGGGGATCGCTTCTTGAGAAGCAGGTTGATCGGTTTTATTTCCCAGGATAATTGTTTTTTTGAAGAATCCGTATTCGACATTTGGCGGTGCCTGGCCGGAGGGACTGAGGAAGATCCTTCGCTCCTGCAGCTTTTCCTTTAAGGCGAAAAAATCCAGAGCAGGATCCGATCCGGCGAGGTCGATAACGACCAACACAAGGTCCGAGTTCTTGATCATTTCGGCCTGCCAGTATTCGAAATAATCTTGGGTGACTGGAGGGGTGTCGATCAATTGGATTTGGATGTTCTCATACCTCATCATGGCAGGAGATGGCGTGTGAGTGGTAAAAGGATAGTCGGCCACCTCCGGATCGGCATTGGTTAAGGCTTTAACCAGGGAAGATTTGCCGGAATTAGGTGGGCCGATGAGAACGACCTGTCCTGCTTCCGCTTTTTCGATGTGGTACAGGTCGCCTTGTCGGGAAACTCCTATTTTTTTATGTGCCTGGGTTTTCAGCTTGGCGATTTTGGTCTTATAAAGAGCCTGAAGCTTCTCCGTGCCTTTATGTTTGGGAATAATAGAGAGCAGCTCTTCCATGATGGCGATCTTTTCATCTGCTGATTTGGCCGTCTTTAGCTTTTTTTCTACATCGAAGTATTGAGGAGGTAGATTAGCAGGCATTGGGAGTATCCTTTAAAATTATATCCAAAGCCGCAGAAATTTTCAAAATCTGTCAAAAATGTCAATGGGGGAATGACAAAAACAAATGAGATTTTGAGGGCCCCAGCGGCGTTATATCTATAGTGAAAAATGATGCAATTTTCCTTTACAAAAAAACCTAAAATAAGGTATAATTACCCCTGTAGAAGATGCCTATCGGGTTATGTGAAAAATCTGCCTCCATAATCCTCCATTTTCCTCAAAAATAAATACAATGACAACAAAAAAATATACAGCTGAAAGTATCAAGGTCCTCAAGGGGTTGGAAGCCGTTCGCAAGCGGCCTGCCATGTATATCGGCAGCACCGGCACAGACGGTCTGCACCACTTGGTCTATGAGGTTGTAGACAACAGCATCGACGAGGCGCTCGCCGGTTATTGCAGCCGGATCGATGTGACAATCCACGAGGACAACACAGTCACAGTCGTCGATGACGGCCGGGGCATTCCGGTGGGAATGCATAAGTCCGTCAGAAAACCGGCGGCCGAAGTTGTGATGACTATGCTGCACGCCGGTGGAAAGTTCGACCAAAAGTCCTATCAGGTCTCGGGAGGACTGCATGGGGTGGGAGTTTCGGTTGTAAATGCGCTCTCTGAGAACCTTGAACTTGAGATCAAACGCGAAGGTGGTGTTTACGTCCAGAGCTATGAAAGGGGGAAAGCCAAGAGTAAACTCAAAAAGATCGGGACAACCAAAAAAACCGGGACCACCATCACATTTAGACCCGATACCGAGATTTTTACAGAATTGGAATTCAGCTTCGAGATCCTGACCAAGAGATTGCGGGAGCTTTCTTTCCTGAACAAAGGACTCAAGATCTCCATTCTGGATGAGCGCACGGAAAAGCGGCACGATTTTCAGTACAAAGGCGGGATCAAGGAATTCGTACAGTATCTTAACCAGAACAAGACCCCCCTGAACCCCAAGCCCATCTACTTCGAAAGGGTTCGGGATGATGTGATGGTGGAGTTGGCCCTTCAGTACAACACCTCCTATGCAGAAACCATCTTCTCGTTTGTCAACAACATCAACACCACGGAAGGCGGTACCCATCTGATCGGATTCAAATCCGCTCTGACCCGCAGCATCAACAATTATGCCAATGCCAATAAATTGATCAAGGATCTTAAATCCAATGTCAGCGGGGACGATACTCGAGAGGGACTTTGTGCGGTGTTGAGCTTAAAGCTGAAAAATCCCCAGTTTGAAGGACAGACAAAGACCAAACTGGGCAACAGCGAGGTCAAGGGCATCGTTGATTCCATCGTGAACGAACAGTTGTCCATCTATTTTGAGGAAAATCCGTCGGTGTCCAGGAAGCTGGTGATGAAGATTCTGGATGCAGCCCGTGCCCGAGACGCGGCCAGGAAGGCCAGGGAACTGGCCCGCCGCAAAGGTGTATTGGAGTCGAGCTCACTTCCCGGCAAGCTGGCGGACTGCCAGGAGAGGGATCCGGCCCACAGTGAATTGTTCCTGGTCGAGGGGGATTCGGCGGGCGGTTCCGCCAAGCAGGCTCGGGATCGTCATTATCAGGCCATATTGCCGCTTAAAGGGAAGATCCTCAATGTCGAGAAGGCCCGCTTTGACAAGATCCTTAAATCGGAGGAGATCGGGTTTATGATTACTGCGCTGGGGACGGGTGTGGAACAGAGCAATTTCAACCTGGAAAAACTGCGCTACCACAAGGTTGTGATCATGACCGACGCAGATGTGGATGGATCTCATATCCGCACTCTGCTCATGACTTTCTTCTACCGGCAGATGCCCCAGCTCATCTCCAACGGTTATCTTTATATCGCGCAGCCTCCTCTGTACAAGATCTCCCGGGGAAGATCCTTCCAATATGTCGACGATGAGCGCGAATATGACAGATACATGATCAAAAAGATATCGGATGAATTTCAGCTTAAGGCCAATCGAAAGAAAGAAGCGCTCACAGGGGACAAGTTCCGGAGATTTCTGCAAAAGATCATTGCTAGACGCAACATCATCCAAGCTTTAGAACGGAGAAACTATCCTTTCTTTTTAATAAAGATCCTGCTTGAACATGATGTAGCAGGCGTGACCTTCCTCCAGGACCGTCAAAAAATGGCTTCGATCCAGAAGCCTCTCAAAGAGATCGATGTGAATTCGGTATTGAGAAAGGATGAGGAGCATGGGCTTTATCAACTGCAGATAACCTACGGCGTCAACGGATTGAGCGTGACCTGTATGGTCGACAAGGATCTGATCACCTTGCCCCGGTACCAGAACTTGTACAAGATCTACAAAGATCTGGAAGACCTGCAGCCACCTTTCCAGGTAATCCATAACAGCGATTCCATCAAGGTGGAAAATGAGGCGAAACTCCTGGAGTATCTTAGCAAAAACGGAAAAAAGGGCATCGTGATCCAGCGCTACAAAGGTTTGGGAGAAATGACACCGAAGCAGTTGTGGGAGACGACTATGGACCCGGAAAAACGCGCTTTGCTCCAGGTCTCGATCCATGATGCTGTGGAAGCGGATAAAGTGTTTACGATCCTGATGGGGGATGAAGTCGAGCCCCGCAGAAAATTTATCGAGGAAAATGCCTTAGAGGCGCAAAACCTCGACATCTGATACGGAAACAAATATGACAGATTCAAAGAGCAGCAAAGAAGAGCCGATGGGCGGCAAGCTGTCCGTGGTGAGTATCGAAGAAGAAATGAAGCGGTCCTATCTGGACTACGCTATGAGCGTTATCATCGGACGCGCGATTCCTGATATCAAAGACGGCCTTAAGCCTGTTCACCGCCGGGCCCTGTTTGCCATGCATGATGCCAGCAATGCCTGGAATAAACCCTATAAAAAATCGGCTCGTATCGTGGGAGATGTTATCGGAAAATATCATCCCCATGGTGATACGGCGGTTTACGATACCATCGTGCGCATGGTGCAGGACTTCAGCCTGCGGAAACCTCTGATCGACGGCCAGGGAAACTTCGGTTCCGTTGACGGCGATCCGCCTGCGGCCATGAGGTATACGGAGATCCGTTTAAAGAAGATCGCGCATGAGCTGTTAGCGGACTTGGACAAAGATACCGTTAATTTTGTCCCCAACTATGACGAGAGCTTGACCATGCCTGAAGTGCTCCCCGCCAAATTCCCCAACCTCTTGGTCAATGGAGGATCGGGTATTGCCGTGGGCATGGCGACCAATATCCCGCCCCACAATTTGGGTGAGGTGATCAATGCCGTCATTCACCTCCTTCATCATCCCGAAGCTTCTCTCGAAAAGATCATGGATTTCCTGCCCGGTCCGGATTTCCCTACCGGTGGTTTTATCCATGGCTTGGAGGGGATCAAGAGCGCTTACACCACGGGGAGAGGCATCATCAGCCTTAGAGCCCGAGCCCTCATAGAGAGGGGAAGCCCGGGGGAGAGAGACAAGGTTATCATCACCGAACTTCCTTATCAAGTGAACAAGGCGAGACTTCTCGAAAACATGGCTGCGCTTGTTAATGCGAAAAAGATCGAAGGTGTGGCCGATATCCGAGATGAATCGGACCGAGAGGGCATGAGGGCGGTGGTGGAGGTCAAACGAGGGGAACACGCTGAAGTTGTCCTGAATAACCTATATAAACACACACAGCTTCAAACTTCCTTCGGCATCATACTGTTGGCTATCGTGGACAAGCAGCCCAAGCTCTTGGGTGTGGTGGACATGATGCGCTATTTTATATCCCACCGTCAGGACGTCATCCGGCGCCGCACACGTTTCGAGCTCAAAAAAGCGGAGCATCGGGCCCACATTTTAGAAGGTCTGACCATTGCTTTGGATCATTTGGATGCGGTCATCAAGCTGATCCGGAGTTCGAATACGGTCGACCAGGCGCGGACCGGTTTGATCCAGAAATTCAAATTGACCAAGATCCAGGCCCAAGCCATTCTCGAAATGCAGCTGCAGAAATTGACCAGTTTGGAGCGAGAAAAGATCCAAAAGGAATATCAGGACCTCCTCAAATTGATCCGGAAGCTGCGTCGGATCTTGGGCAGCGAAAAACTCATCCTGGAAATCATTGAGGCTGAGCTGAAACAGGTTAAAGATGAATACGATGATCCGCGCCGGACTGAGATCATTGCGGAGAGCATCTCTGAGATCAGGCTGGAAGATCTGGTGAAAGAAGAAGATGTGGCCATTACCTATACCCGCTCCGGATATATCAAGCGCACCTCATTGACCGGCTACCGCTTCCAAATCCGCGGCGGGAAGGGAAAACGAGGTATCAGTATGAAGGCGGAGGATGTGGTGCAGGAACTGTTCATCTGTTCCACACACAATTATATGTTGTTCTTCACAAACCTGGGGCGTCTCTACTGGCTTAAAGCCCTGTTTGTTCCGGATGTGGGTGTTGCGAACAGGGGGAAGTCCATCAAAAACCTGCTCGACCTCGGACCGGATGAAAGGGTCACCTCTTTGGCCGCGGTCAAGGATTTTCCCGACGACAAGTTCATCGTGATGCTGGCTTCAGACGGCAAGATCAAAAAGACCCGGCTCAGCGATTTTAAGCATATCCGGAAGGGCGGGATCATCGCCATCAATCTAGCTCGTAAAGCAGAGCTGCTGATGGCCAAACTGACCGATGGCAGTCAGGACATCATCATCGGTACACGTTTGGGAAAAGGCATCAAGTTCCATGAAAAAGAGGTTCGGCCCATGGGTAGGCAGGCTGCTGGGGTCAAAGGGATCACCCTAAACAAAAAGGATTCCATCATCGGGATGGTGGTTACAGGAGAGGCCGAGAAATTTGTTTTCACTGCCAGCGAGAACGGCTATGGCAAGAAGTCCGATGTGGGGAGCTATCCTCGCCACCATCGAGGTGGGCAGGGGGTCATCAACCTCAAAGTCAATAAAAAGATCGGTCAGGCCATTGGTATGTCGGTTATCGATCAGGATGAAATGCTTCTGATCACGACGAAAGGCAAAGTCATCCGCATCAAGACGGAAAATGTCCGTTCCATCGGACGTGCCACCCAAGGTGTCCGTATCATCAACCTGGCGGATGAGGACCAGGTATGTTCTATTGCCAAAGTCGATGAATCTTAATGATTCATAGAAGCGGCCTCTTCAACCTTTCAGGCGAACTGAGGCACTTATGATTACTTCTTGGGAAGATTTCAGTTGTTCGGAGGGAAAAAGAGACTCATCCCTAAATAATTTTTCTGCTGAAATCAGAGAACGTTCTCCATTCTAGGCTTGACAGGGGAGTCAAGAGTTAAATAGAATTGGACCCACCGTAACGAAGGAGGGCATCATGGTTGATACCATAGCTCAATTGTTTCTAAATACCGTAAAATCCTACCCTAAGGATGATCTTTTTC
>JAUWSR010000201.1 GCA_030609975.1 Acidobacteriota bacterium
TAACCCTTCTCGCGCAGTTCTTTGATGGCAGCCTGGAGTTGTGGAATCGATGCACTGATATTGGGAAGTTTAATGATATTGGCCTCAGGCGTCAGGACAAGCTCACCAAGAATCTTCAGCCAATCTGGGATTTTTTGGTCCTCGGTGAGATTGTCCGGGAAATTGGCGATGATCCTGCCTGCCAGAGAAATATCTGCCAGATCAATATCGATGCCTGATCCCTCTGAGTAGGCTTTCAGGATGGGAAGAAACATTTTTGTGGCCAATGCCGGCGCTTCGTCCGTGTTAGTCCAGGTAATCTTTGCTTTTGTCATTTTTAATCCTTATGATTGTTTTATGTATTATAGGAGGATAATTTCGTATCGGTATCCTATCTATTTCAAAAAAAATACGATAAAAGAAAACTTCACAAGAGTCAAATGATTTTAGGGATTTGAACTCCCGAGTGTTCTCTCTCTATCTGTCGAGCTTGAAATGATAATCCTCAGAATTTGTTGGTTGGCCATGGGAAATGCTTGATAACGAATAATTTAAGCACAGATAAGGCCCATATTTTGTGCTTAAAGTGAGTGTTTCTGGGGCAAAAACATAAAACTAAGGGTATAACCTTTCTCAAAAGGCAAAGACTATGGGGTGAAGGTGAGGGTGGACGAAACAGAACCGTTTTTAGAGCGAAGAGGTCAGGTTGAACTTTTCCCAAGGATCATTCTGCAGGTCGATGACATCATCTTAAGATCCTAGGTAACCACAAACTCAAATCAGGAAAATAGGTGATCAGGAGCAGCGCCACCATGAGCAGCGCAATAAAGGGAAGGACAGACCGATACAGCTTGGTAATGGGCTGCTCGAACTTGAGACTGGAGATGAACAGATTGATCCCGACGGGCGGTGTCAAATAGCCGATCTCGAGGTTGGTCAGAACGATAATGCCCAGGTGAATGGGATCCACTCCGAAGGCGGCTGCCAGAGGCGTGATAAGGGGGACCACGACGATAATGGCTGAAAATATGTCCATCAAGCAGCCCACGATCAGCAAAAAGGCGTTGATCGCCAACAAGAACACAAGCTTGCTCTGGATGTGTTCCTGTATAAATTCCAGGGTTTTCATGGGGACCTCCTGGTCAACCAGGAAGTTGGTGAAACCCAAGGCGATACCCAGGATGATGAGGATGGCACCCACCAGCAGCATGCTTTCTTTCACGATGCCGGATATCTGGGAAGGTTTTATATCGCGATAGACGATCAACTCGATAAACAGCACATAAACAACCGTTAAGGTGGCCGCCTCGGCGACAGTGACGAATCCGGTATAAATAGCGGTCAACAGCATAAAGGGAAGAAGCGCTTCCCACTTGGTCTTCCACAAGCTCACCAGAGCTGTCTTTAACCGAAAGGGAGTTTTCGGGACCTTGAGCCGGCTGCTTTTAAATGCACCATAGCCTGACAGGATCAGGATGAGGATCACGCCCGGGATGATACCGGCCAAGAACAAGCGGTCGATGGGAGCTTCCGCCACGATCCCGTATAGGATGAGCGGGAGGCTGGGGGGAAACAACAGGCCCAAACTGCCGGAGGAAGTGATCAGTCCCAGGGAGAATCGTTCGGAGTAGTTCTTGATGAGGATAGGGAACATCAATCCTCCCAAGGCAACGATGGTCACTCCGGAAGCGCCTGTGAAGGTGGTGAAGAAGGCGCAGGCAACCAATACCACGATAGGCAGTCCTCCCGGGATCCAGCCGAACCAGGCCTCTGCCAGTTTGATCAGCCGCTGCGGAGCTTGACTTTCTGCCAGAAGATACCCGGCAAAGGTAAAGAGCGGGATGGTGATCAGCGTTGGGCTGTTCGTCAAGCGGTTGAGCTCGATAATGATAGCGGTCAGGTCAACGCCGGAGCTTAGAAAGCCAAAAATGGCCGCAGTGCCGATCAGAACGAACAGGGGGCCACCCAAGAGTGCATACAGCATCAACCCTAGCAGCTTGAGGCCTGTCATTCCGACTTCTCCTCATTCACGACAGGTTTTATCGGTTTTTTAGCTTTGTCGCTGCTGAGTTCCTGGATGGTCCTGAGAATAAATCTGAATCCCACCAGGAGAAAACCAAGAGGTATGATCAGTTTGATACACCAAAGCGGGATGAAAAGGATAAATGGAGTTTCAGAGAGTCGCTCCAGCATAGCGAAATTCCAGCCCGCTCTAGCCAGGATGATGCAGACACCCAGAGCTGCCAGGTTTACCACCACATCGCTGATCTTTTTCAGTGTTCGAGGCAGAACTCGTGGCAGGATATCGATCTTCAAGTGGCGGCCTTCCCGGGTCGCCATCGAGGCTCCCAGAAACGCCAGGCCTAAGGTCAGATGCCGCAGCATGATGTCGCTGGTAATGATTCCTGTTGAAAACAGATTGCGCAGCAAGATCTGAAGAAATGACAGCGCCACCATCAGGAACAGCATGGCGACAGTCAGGGATTTTTCAATTCCGCTCAGTTTTCGGTCCAGCCAGTTGACGGCTTTCATTGGGGTTAGCGGCTGCGGAATTCTTGAGTCAGCCGGATGACCTCGTCCTGGAGCTGCTGAGGATAAAGCCGGCCGGCGAGTTTATTGCGCACACCTAGCGCGATCTTCTCCCATTCCTGCCGTGTTTCCTCCGAGACAGGGACTAGCTCGATACCATTCTGTTTCAAGGCCTCAACAGCTTTGATATTGTCTTCCCGGACCTTAAGGGTCAGTTTCCGGTGGTAGTCCTTGGCTATCTCGAGCAGGAGTTTTTGTTCGGCGGGAGCCAGTTTGTCGAATTGTTTCTTGGTGATGACCGTTGCCCCGATACTCATAGATAGAGGTAGATCCATCATGTATTTTACCCGGCTGAACCACTGCAAAGCCACGCAGGCTAGAGGTGTGGAAGGAACCGTGTCCAAGACTCCGGTCTGGAGGGAAGGCATAACCTCGGAGATCGAAAGCGGGATAGGATTGATGCCCGCCTCCCTAAACAGGGCCATGGCGATCTGATCGTCCGTCCAACCCCAGATCCTAGTCCGGCGCAGATCTTCTTTGCTTTGGATCTTGTGCCTGGAGAAGATATAGGCCGGTCCTACATCGGTCCAGCCCAGGAGAACATAGCCGTTTTTATCAAAGGTCTCTTCCATGCGGGCGTTCAGTTTGTCTCGCACATAGTCCATTTCTTCGTTGCTCTCGAACATAAGCGGCAGCTGAAAGACCAGGGCTTCTTTTTGGATGAGTGACAGTCCGACTGTGGTCATGGCGCCGCCATGAAGCTGTCCGATCTGCATGCGGCGGACCATATCCCGTTCATCTCCCAGGACACCTCCGGGATACAGCTTGAACTGTATCTCTCCTTCGCTCTGGGTCTGCACGTCCTTGATCATCATCTGCATGTAATTCACCCAGGTTGACTCTTGGGGTGCTAAGGTTCCCAGCTTAAAGACGGTTTTTCCCATCAAGGCCGTGCTCAGGATCAGGCACAATATCGTCACGAGGTTGATGATTTTAGTTCTTGCTGTCATCTTGGATCTCCGTTCTGCCAGGATACCACGGAGCCCGGCTTTATTCAAAAAAAAGGTCGTCGACCCGTTCCAGTAGACGCGCGGCCCGTCGTTTTGCCAGTTCATTGGCGAGCCTTTGCTCCGGATAAAGATCAGGCGACGCCTCCAGGATCTCGTTGAGGGTCGTCTCGAACAGCTCCCGGTCTTGGGTTTGGACTGCATAGCCCTTGGCCATCATGAAGCGAGACATCAGGAACTTGCCCCGTGTAAGCTCGATGGCACGCAGCAGATGTTTCTTGGCCCTGGGAGGATCACCGCCCAGCATCTCCGAGCGAACCCCATAATAGGTTCCAAAAAACAGATGTGGTCCCCCAAAAAAGAACGTTTCATCCAGTTCCAGGATCCGCTCCATCATGAGCTCGACCTTGCCCAATTCCGCCAGCCGGGCGGGTTCACTCTGCTGGAGGTTGATGATACTTCCCCAGGAAAATGCCGTCCAAAAGAGGGCGGGCACAAACTCTCGACCACATTGGCTCAGCTCTGCAGAAAGGCTATCCAAGTCTTTCTTCAGCGCCGCCGGAAAGCTCTTCCGGTATTTCGCCATCGCTCGCACCGCGTAGTCTTTCCCACGTCCGTAAAAATTGACAGCGCGCTTGACAATCCTCTCCTTGGTCTCGAAATCGAATTCCGCATCGGCGATTTCGATTTGTTCCTCAAAAAAACCGAAGGCGTAGCGGGTGAAGCTGCTGGAAGTCAACAGCAGAAGATCTTTGTCATCAGGCGTGACTTCGAGCAAACCCTCCATCATCTTGAGATTGCTCAGACTGGCTTGTTCTGCGAATTCGAGATCGCTTTCACGGTCATAGCTGGGTACGGCCTGCAGCATGACGGCAGTGGTCTGCCTGGCTGCCAGCTTGGTCATACTGCAGCCTGCGGTTAGGACGACCAAAAGCCCGATAAGAGTGAAGGTCCAAAAGGATCTCGACATGTTAACTCTCCTTCTCCGCATGTTCCCATTTTTCTGCCGCTAAGGTCAAGGGATGGCAAACATTCCTATTTCCATAGCGATTTTTGTTCTGATAGTTTAATGGGATTATATGTTTATTCGAGAGATTTTGTTTTTGCTTTCTTTGTCTCACCTGATTTTGTAAAGTGGTGTCCTATGAGAAAAAAGATCTTTTTTTTAACCAATCAGGGAATCAAATTGTGTGGGATCTTATCCGAGCCTTCAAGAGATGCCGGCAGGCTGATGGTTGTGTTGTGTCATGGATTCGGCACCAGCAAGGACAGCCGGACTTACCTCCGATTGGAGGAGCAGCTTTTTTTAGCCGGGATCTCGACCTTTCGTTTTGACTTTTTTGGCCATGGAGAGAGCGAGGGCCGCTTTGCAGAGATCACTGTCTCGGAAGCGGTCAATGATGTGCTGGCTGCCATCAACCAAGTAAAAGATGCAGGCTGCCGTCGGATCGGGTTGGTCGGTTCCAGCTTCGGAGGATTGGCTGCCCTGGTGGCGGCCCCCCAGGTTCCGGACCTTTGTCTGTTGGCGCTTAAATCTCCCGTTTCCGATTATATAAGCAGATTATTCGTGACCAGAGACGGGCATGACCTCGAGGCCTGGAAAGAGCAGGGATTTATTCAAATCCCAGACGGAGAAGGGCACCTCACAAAGCTGAACTACAAATTTTACCAAGATGCCGAAAAAGCCTCAGGCTATACGGCTGCAGATAAGATCACCGCTCCCACTTTGATCGTCCATGGGGACCAGGATGAATCGGTTCCGGTGGAACAGAGCCGGAATCTGGCGCAGATAATCCCCAACTGTCAGCTTAAAATCTTAAAGGGAGCCGATCACAGATATTCTCAAGATACGGATTTTGAACGGATGTTGAATCTGATTGCGAGTTTTATTCTAGCCTATGCTCATACCGGTTAGAAAAACATTCGGTTTCGATAATAGACGGCGGGATTTCCTGGCATTAATGAAGAACGGAAACTGCGTCGATACCAAAAGTCATGTCCTTCGGAGTATTGCTAATTAGTGTGTATGCCGGACCTGGATTGGAGGGAGGCTGAAAAACGATCCGGATCTTGGTTGTGGAAGAGATGTCGCCCAGATCAAATGTTTCGGGGCTGTTCTCGCCGTTGCCTCTTCCCAAAGCAATCCATTGTCCATCCTGATCCAATGCGGACACACCATACCAAAAACCCTCTACCATGCCTGAGATAACTGCCGTAGAAATTCCCCCTTCTTCTTGCCCGCCAGCTTTAACCGCTTCGGCACCGGATGCCCTGGCGAAGACGGTAAAGTCGGCTCCTCTGCCGTTTTGAGCGGTCAGGCCAAGTTCCAGCATCCCGGAAAACTTGATTTCTGCGAATTGACCATCAGGCTTTCTGAGCGCCCATTCCGGGTTGTCGACAAGTCGGGTTGTGCTCAAGACTTCAGTTGCATATTTCAAACTTCCTCTGCTTGCATCCCTCTGATCGAACTGCGGGCTGCGGGCCGCACCTCTCTGAACCCGCTGTTGGTCGGCCTTGGACAGCACGACTCGAGGATTTGATGAACTGGAGGAAGAAGTTTGCTGCTGAGGTTGACGTTTAGCGGCCGGCTGAGTTGTCGTCGTTACACTTGCGGTTTTGTCCGAAGAGCTCAGGTCAGCATTGGTTACGACCTTCGATATTTTTCCCTGGAGTTTGGCACGCCTCGCCTTTTCTTTTTGGGCCAGTTCATACAGGCTTTGGCCACTCAGAAAGACCAGGCAGAGCAGGCCTAAAAAAAGAGCGGTCGCTATCTTTTTCCATCTCATCTTCATATCCTTAATATATAGAAATCGCTTGAGAAGTCAATCGGCTCCCCGGGCAGTTTAGGGGTGAAGACCTGACCCCTTCTTTTCATTTGATGCTTATTTTTTGCGTATGCTTAAATCTCTTGCCGGAGATCTCCTCTTTGGTTGCTGTTTCAAGCGTGTATTCACCCGGGCCAAGTTCAGGGAGAGTGATCTCTACCGTTTGGATATATGTCTTTCCTTCCCACGCCCCTGTGAGAACGGTGGAGGAGAGGGGAATTTTTTCTTCAGAATCCTCTTTTACAAGTTGGAAATCGAAGGTGACTTCCGGTAGAGAAATGCCGTCGGAATAACTGCGGATCATGGCCAAAATCTTGTCTGTGCCTTTCTCCAATTCCTGGAGGAGAGGTGTGTTAGCAGAGGAAGAAGGGTAGATATCGGATAGGGTGGCCTGGTTCTTCGCTCTCTTCTTGAAGCTGTAGTAAGAGGCGGATTTTTCGGGGATGAGGAGCAAGGGCGGATACAGCCTGAAGCCGGATTCAAGAGGCTCTGGAATCTCTATCGCTGAAGCAGCCACGGCCGCCTTTCCTGTCTGTAAATTCCTGACAACCACGGAACATCTGTAGCTCCCCGGGGCAAGAGAGGCTATGAAAGCGTGGAAACGGATATCTTCAGAAAGCTTGCTGAAGTCAAACTCTTGTTCCAGTTGGCCCACGATGAAGTTGTACTCATCGAAGATCATGGTCACGATCTGTGCCTTTTTTTGAGTGATGTCCTCCAACTTGTTTTGAGGGATCTCTGTCAAGATGACCAAGTTGGAATCCGGGGCTTCGGAACAGGGCAGGGTTACAAGCGGAAGGCGGACGGGCTCTTGGAACTGTGGTTCGTCATTTAA
>JAUWSR010000117.1 GCA_030609975.1 Acidobacteriota bacterium
CACCAAAAGAGCGCCCACCTTGGACGGGATTTTCCGGCCGTGTCAGAATGTCGACCGTAGGCGACCAGGTGATGTGCACTCCCATGGCCCGTCCCTCCCGGGCTCCGATCCGTCCAGCTTGATCAGCCAGCTTTTCATCCCCGATGGCGGAAAACGCCATGTTGGGAGGACACTCACTTGCGCCACGCAGCATCTGTCCAGGTCCACTCTCAAACGCGTTGGACCCAAACACCGGGATATCAGCCTCCTGCTGCAGACGGTTGAGCAGCCGGGCCGCATCCTGAGGAGTCCCTCCACTCAGTACAAAGCCGCCCAGGTCATAATCCCGCACAAGTTCAACAAAATACTGGAATTTGGGATGGTCTTCGGCCATGTAGCTCGTATCCAGAACCTCGAACAACATCTGTGCGGCCTTTTGTTCCAGGGTCAAGCCTTCCAAGGTTTTGGATGCCCAAGCCTCAGCTTCTTCATGTGAGGCCGTGAGCTGTCCGGCTTGAGAGGATATTTTCTCCGTAGATGAACATGAGCCTATAACCATCAGTACAACAGCAAACAGGACCAGGAACTTGAATCTCATTTTTTTTCTCCTTTGGCAGCTTCCATTTTAATCAGCTTATCTATCCAGGCATCCATGTTCTCAAAGGACAGTTTCCGGAGGGAAAGAACATCCGCAGATAGATTGTATCCAGGTTTCCCGGTCTCAGGATGAACAGAAAGCGGATTGGCTCCGACACAGACCAGTTTCAGGCTGTGGGCTCCGGGCTCGAATTCAAACAGCCCGATCTTTCTCTCACGCCTCTGTCCATAGATGTAATCTTCGTGCTCATCCTTGCGGTACATATTATAAAAATCCAGGGTCTTATTGATCTTCTCCGGAGGCAGCTGGTTGACCAGGCTCACACGATAGCCCCCGGCAATCTGAGATTCGCCGGCCTTATAGATCTCCTTTCCGTCTATAAAGACCTTCCAGATCCCGTTGTCATCACGCAGATGAGTAAAGAGCGACATGGAATACCGGCCTTTTTCTTCTATCTCAAAAGGGATCTCGATCCATTCGCCAACATTGTCGTTCAAGGCCTGGAACCAGGGCTTTATGTAGGTCGCCCGGTTGTAGGGATTCACCTGGAGTTTTACTCCGGCGGAATGTTTTATCTCCTCTACGATATTAGGGAGATGCAGAATGATCTCCGGATCGACCCGATCTTTATAGGCAGGAAATTCACACCAGGGTTGCGCGATATCCTCCTGATACCAGAATGAAACGGAAGACCAGTTATCCGGTCTAAATCCCGTACCAGGCACAACATCTCCATTGGCATACATGAGAAATCCCGTACGCTCGATCTCAAACAATAGTGACTTCGTGAAAATAATAGGATCGGCGATGTGCCAGCGGTAGGCGGTTACCCGGGCATCGGGTGAGCGGGGTTCGAAAACTGTACAGCCTGTGTAGAGGCTGTTATGCACCCTCATGTTCCAGGCTTCGTTAAAGTAATCCTCCGTTCCCGTGCCATAGAGCGAAGGTGTGGTTTCTCCATCAATATAGACAAAATCATCCCCTTCTCCGAACCAGTGGCCGATGGTGTTCTGGGAGGAAAGGACCGTGCCCACATAGTGCCCGCTTCCCTTACCTTTAAATACCGTGTAAGGTTTTCCCATCTCAGGAGGATATTCCTGGTGATAGCGGGCATGAAAGTACATCATGTCCTCGATCTCCTCATCCAGTTGACGCCAATCGATCTGATAAAATAGGGACATCTGTTCTCTGGGCCCCTCATGCGTCACCGTGATCCGGGCCTTCTTGCGGAAGGGCATCTGCCAATAGCAGTTGTAGCCGCGGCCATAGGAACTGGTCTTGACAGGAAAGGAATTCACGATCGCCCGCATGCCGTTGCCTACAGCGAAAAAATCACCAAAGGGCGTTTCCACCGAGGGAACCTCAGCATCATCCCAGTAGATCCGCAGCACGGCGGCTCGAGGATACCGGATGTCCAGCGAATTGGCAATCAACCACATGTGGGTGATGTTGCCGGGGCCTTCCAGCTCGGCGATGGTCAAGGTTTCTCCGGGCTGGAGGTGCTTGGCATCGGCATTTACAAGGACATTTCCGCTCGAGGCACGCATGCTCCTCCCTTTCTGCTTGACGATGATCTCATCAAGGGTTTGCGCTTGCACCAATGCGCCAACCAGCATCAAGCACAAAAGTACTTTCAGAAAGCCGTTAAGTGATTTTTTCATAGATCCCTCCGGTTAATTAAACAGCATTCGCCGCGGATATCGTGAACTGCTCCTGAATACAAGGGCAGGCTTATATAGCTTTCAATAGTTTGCTATTTACTTTTTTTGCCGTTTCTCTTCCATCTTCATCATCTCGATGATCCAATCATCCATGTTGCCAAAGGGGAGTTTACGGATCGAAAGAATATCCGCGGAGAGGTTTAATCCCGGCTGGCCTGTTTCCGGATTGAAAGACTGGGGATTGGCCCCGATGCAAACCAACTTGATGGAGTGTTCTCCCGGCTCAAAATCGAAAAGTCCGATCTTGCGCTCCCGGTTCTGACCATAGATATAATCTTCATGCTCGTTTTTGCGGAAGACATTATAGAAATCGAGCGTTTTGTTTACTTTTTCAATGGGCTGCTGGGCGACAAGACTAACGCGGTAGCCGCCTGCGATCTGGGATAATCCGGCGTCATAGATCTCCTTGCCGTCGATAAACACCTTCCAGATCCCGTTGTCCTCTCTCAGATGCTGAAAAAGGGACATGGAATAGTGTCCTGTTTCCTTGATCTGAAAGGGGATCTCAATCCATTCACCGATATTGTTGTTCTGGACCCTGAACCAGGGTTTGGTATAGGTGGAACGATTGTAGGGATTGACCTGAAGTTCGATCCCGGCGGAGTGACGGATCGAATCGACGACTTCGGGCAGATGCAGGACGATCTCAGGATTGACCCTATCTTTGAATTCAGGAAATTCGCACCAGGGTTGAGCGATGTCATCCTGGTACCAGTAGGCGACTGACGACCAGAAATCCGGACGAGGACCGGAATGGGTGATATCCTCTCCTTTTGAATTTATGACATAGCCGCGGCGCTCGAGCTCAAATTTCAAGGATTTCTTAAAGATGATCGGATCCGGGATGTGCCACCGGTAGGCCGTTACCCGAGCGTCGGGGGAACGCGGTTCAAAGACAGTGCAGCCTGTATATAAACTGGTATGCACACGCATGTTCCAGGCCTCATTAAAATAATCCTCGGTCCCGGTTCCGGAAATAGAAGGGATCTCTTCTCCATCAATATAAAAATAATCATCCCCCTCACCGAACCAGTGCCCGATGGCATTCTGGGAGGAGAGGACGGTGCCGACGTAATGGCCGTTCCCGCTGCCCTTAAAAACCGTGTAAGGTGCTCCCATAACGGGGGGATATTCCTGATGATAGCGTGCGTGAAAATACATCAAATTTTGAGGGGCTGTTGCTAACTGTACCCAATCGATCATGAAATACAGTCCGGCCCTATCCTTTTTTGATTCATTGGCAACTGTTATCCGGGCGGACTTAGCAAATGGCATTTCCCAATAGCAGTTAAGGCCCCGGCCATAGGAACTCACTTTCACCGGCAGGGAATCGACGAGCGCCCGCATTCCATTTCCCACGGCGAAAAAATCTCCTAAGGGTGTTTCCACCGAGGGGACATCGGAACCATCCCAATAGATGCGCAGGACCAAAGAACGGGGCCAGCGGATCTCATGAGAGGAAGGGACAAACCAGATGTGAGTGATCCGGCCCGGGCCCTCAAGTTGGGCGAGAGTTAAAACTTCCCCAGGATCAAGATGGGCAGAATCACTGTTGTCAAAGGGATTTCCGCTGGCAGCCCGCATGCTTTTTCCTTCCTGAGGATCGGTCAACGATCTCAGAGATTGTGAAAAAGCCGGACCGACCAACAAGCCCACCAATACCAATATCAAGACGAGTTTCTGACTATTTTTCATTCTGTTTACCTCCAAGGTATTTGTGCTCTCTCTTCCTTAGTCATGGGAGGAAGAAGAGCGAGTCCTGTTTCCATTCTGAATCCTTTGGCATCACGAACACCAAAACCGCTGCCAACCAGTTTCCCGGTTTCTGCTTCGATCTTTCCGCGTAAGGAACAGGAACCGTATTCTCCATTCTTATTCAACGCCACCATTTTTAATCCAAACATGGGTTTCCCATTGTGGCGATCGCTCACTCTCTGACAGACGTACCGGCAGGCATCTTGAGGCGACATGCCTTCCCGCATCTTGTCCACGGCCAAAAAACTGGCACAGACTTTGATGGATTCCGCCCCATGTCCGGTCGCACCGGCTGCACCTATGGCGTTATCCACATACAGGCCGGCACCGATGATGGGAGAGTCTCCCACCCGGCCTACGATCTTGAAATGATGACCGATCGTAGAAGTAACCCCGGCAATATCCCCGTTGGCATCCAATACCAACACATTGAACGTACCACCACCCTCCGGTTGGAACTTTTTATGCGGGGGATGATAATAATCCCGCTCGCTCAGGGTTTCTTTCCAATCCACCCAGTGTTTACGCGCCGCTTCGGTCAGAAGGTCTTCTTCCTTGAAGCCATGCATCTTGGCAAATTTCAGAGCCCCTTTACCCGTAAGCATCAGATGATCGGTGCGCTCCATCACCAAGCGTGCAACAGAGCAAGGAGTTTTGATATTTTCCAAAGCTGAGACCGCGCCGGCATTGTTGTTGTCCGGCCCACTCATGACCGAAGCATCCAGCTGGTGGAATCCCTCCTCGTTGGGATCACCGCCGTAACCGACCGAGGTATCCCGAGGATCAAGCTCAGAAACATTGGTCCCCTTTTCCGCAGCATCGAGAGGGCTGCCTCCCGCCTGCAGGATTTCCCAGGCAGCAGTTGTAACGCCCTCTCGGGTGGCGGGATTCGTTTTGCTGGTTATGATCAAAGGCCGATTGAGCTTTCCGCCTTGAGTTTTGGAGATGGAAGCCTTCCCCAAAATCGGAAGGCTCATCCCTATCCCGGCAGCCCCAGAGATAAACTTCCTCCGGCTTATCCTTTTAAATGACATATCCATCCCTCCTTTAATCTGAATTACTCACAAACTGATCTCACCACATCGACTGCGTTGCGGCCCACTCGGAGTAGTTTACTACACCTCATGTGCCGCTTCCTTGTCGCTGCACTAATCTCGGCCCGTGAACAATCCATCTTTACCCTGAATTATTCATAATAAATGTCGATATTTACTATAACTGAAATTATATCAGGATTGTAGGTTAGTTTTATAGCAAACATCCCGATCACTTCGAAGCTACGGCAATCTCAACTCGTGAATAATTCAGGTAGTATAAACAACTATGAATCATTTTACTTCTTCCAAAACAATACAATCGATCCCGACTTGGTATCCTGTGGCCTCTTCATTTTTATCTGCGATGCTGAAGCTGAAGACGTTCAGACCTTCCTTTAAAGGAACGCCTTCAAAAACATATTCCTTAGGCGGCCAGACATCCCGGGGAAACATATCGACAAATGCTCGATACAGGTCCACTGGTGCTCCAACAGCTTCACCATTGACCTGAAGCTGCACATTCCCATAGGCCGGTGCTCGCAGATAGTGGATCTTGAGGGTATATGTACCGCTTTTTTCAGCAGGTACCCCCAACGAAAAATCTCCCTTTCCACCCGAATCAAAGAAGAGCATATAATCCCCACTCTGGTTGGGCATGAGATGCTGAGATTCGGGACGGGCTTCTTTTCCAAGTTTACTGGAATAGTCAAGGATACCCAGATCCTCGGCCTCCAAAGCGCCTTCAACAAACCAGCGGCCCTTGGTGGGATCCCAGGGTCCATCCGAAACCAGTTTTTCCAAGCGTGGCCAAGGCTTATGCAGTGTTTTCTGGTACCAAAACCCCAGACAGGAGTAATATCCCCGCCCGGTATTGGGCCACTCGCTGATCCAGGGCCAATGCTCGATCTCAAATTTAAACGATTTGCGGAAGGGAATGGGATCGACAATGTGGAAGCGGTAAACGCTCAGTCTGTCGCCTATCTTGCGCCCTTCAACTGCGGCGCAGCCAAAATAAGGCTGGCTTAATACCCGCATACCCCAGGCATCAGAGAAGTAATCTTCCGTTCCGGTCCCAACAAAGGAAAGCGCTCCATCCACAGTGATAATGTCATCGCCCTCTCCGAACCATCCCGGTGTCCGGGTGCGATGTCCCATGACCATCCCTACATAGTGGCCATCCCCCTCGACCTCTAACAATTTAACCGGCTTACCGCGTTCCACCGGATCTTTCTCCATGAAGCGTCCATGGAAATAAGTCAGGTCCTTGATAGGCTTGCTGTAAGCTTGGTAATCGATGTAGTAATAGATCCGGTTGCGGTGACGAATAGGAGTATCCGTTCCCTCAAAATAATCGGGAGTACGTAGATTGCTCAGGGTCACTTTGGCCGATTTGTTAAAAGGCATGTACCACCAGCAGTTCCGGGAGCGGCCGTCCGAGGTCGCTTGAATGGGGAAGGAAGAGATCGAAGCCACCATACCCATAGACACACCAAAGAAATCCCCAATGGGAGCCTCCACACTGGGGGAATCACTTCCATCCCAATAAAAACGAATGATCAAGTCACGTCCGCCTCCCTTATAGGTTGTCCAGATATGACTGATGGCGCCCGGTCCTTTAATGTCCGCGATCGTGATCTCCTCTCCACCAAGGGGGATAGGGACCGTATCTAAATTTCGCCCTTCACGGGCGAAGGAGCTCACGCGGGCCGCCGAAAAGTTTTTGGGTTTGGCAAGATCCATCATGGGATTATCTGCGGTGTGTGTGCCAGGAGGCGGGGGGGAGGGCACGGGTTCAGGGAAAAGGGCGCCGCCTGTATGAAAGGGTACAACTTCAGCCGTCTGTTTTTGAAGCTCGTGGCCGATCACTCCCAGAACCAGAAAGGATGCCGTCAGGACTACAAAAACAACCTTGAAACTAAGTCCTTTTTTGTCCACAATTCACCTTCTTTAAACCCGGTCTCAAAATGGGTTTATTACGAGACTTATTTATCCTTATTCCAATTGCCGATCCATAATCTCTGATCCCGGCTGTGGCCGTGAAACGACCAGATATCGAAGGAATCAGGATTGTATCGGCCAGGAACCAGATACTGGTATTTCTGTCCCCAGGGATCAAGGGGAATGCGATCACCTTTATAATAAGGCCAGCGTCCAGGATTGATCGACCACCCCCGGTTCATATCCGCAGGCCGCTTGATCAACATCTCCAGATTTTCCGGCAGCCGGGCATAATCCCGCTGGAAGGCCTCGACAGCTTTCACCAAGGCCACCACTGTTTTTTCAGCTTCCGCGATCCGGCGTTCAAAAAGCTGTTTTTCCTTTACAAGATAGTCCTTGTACCAGACACTCATATCACCCCAGGGGAGTTTCCGGACAGAGAGGGCATCCAGCCTGAGGCTGTAGGCGTTTTTCCCGGTTTTTTCGTCATAGGAGAGAGCATTGCTTCCCACACATTCAAATCTGAAGGTGTATTTTCCCGGTTTCAGATCCAGGATCCCCAGCTTGCGCTCGACGTTGGTCCCGAACTGTTCATTTTCAGGGTAATTCTCTTTCCAGGAGATGAAGGGATCCCAAAGATCCAGATGTGGCTCTAGTACCAAATCCGTTCCCGGGCCTTTCAACGATACTTTCCAGATGCCGTTCTCCCTGAACAGGATGGGAAACGCTGAGATCGAATAGCGCCCGGATTGAGAAACTTCAAAGGGGATCTCCAACCAGGAGCCCACCTTATCGTTGTACATATAAAACATACGCTTTTGTGCGCCGGTCCGGTTGTAAGCGGCCTCGGGCTTTAGTCCGAGAGAAGCTTTCAGAGGATTCTGAGCTGGGGGCAGCTCAGCCATCTCACGTGGTTCCACCCAGATCTCGTGCATGAGCCGTTCTGCCAGGGGGGGGAAGGGTTTCATAGGTGTAGCAATATTTCTTTGATACCAAAAGGAAACCGAGGAAAGGAAATCCGCCCGGTATTTAAAATCCCCTTTGACCTCTTCACCGGTTTTGGGATTTACAATAGTCACATAACTCCGGCGCTCGACCTCGACCTTAAGCGACTTGCTGAACATAATCGGATCCAGGATGTGCCACTTGAATCCTGTGATCCGGGCATCTTCACTGTTCCACTCCCGGATGGTAACACCTGCATTCAAGTTGGAATAGGTGCGCAGGTTCCAGGCATCGGAAAAATAATCCTCGAATCCGGTTCCGACCAAGCTGGGAGTCTCCTCTCCATCGATATAGAAATGATCATCCGATTCGCCGAACCAGCTGGCTACAGAGCACTGCAGACTGATAACACTGCCTACATATTGGCCATCACCTTCTACATCCAACAGAGTATAATAGGAAAAAGGCACAACCGGCCATTCCTGGTTGTAGCGGGCATGAAAATAGAGCGTATCCTCAGGCAGAGTCTCTTTCTGCACCCAGTCGATGTAGAAATAGCAGGATGTGATCCGTTCCTTTCCTTCATTGGTCATGGTCAAGCGGGCGTTCTTAAAAAAAGGCATCCGCCAATAACAGTTCAGGCCACGACCGTAGGACGTGACCTCGATAGGCAGGGTGCTGACATTGGTACGCATGCCATTGCCTGAAGCAAAAAAATCTCCTAAGGGAGATTCTACAGCGGGAATGTTGGAATCGTCCCAATAGATCCGAAAGACCAAGGTCCGGGGATAGCGCCTTTCAAGAGCACCGATCGTGAACCAGATGTGCTGAATCTCGCCCGGACCTTCCAGATCCGCCAAAACCACCGTTTCTCCCGGCTGGATCTTGAAAGAATCGGCATTTGATTCCGGATCGAACAAACCGGAGGAATTCCGCATGCGGCGGCCGTCCTGTTTTCGTGAGACTACATCCAACTGGGCCGATGTCATTTGAAAACACATTCCGGTGAGAGCGACAAAGGCAATGAAGTAGACAATAGTCTTGCGGGTAAAAAAAGAATGCCTTCTCATTTCAATCCTCCCCGGATCGAGATAGAAAAATCTTTTTCCTGAAAAAACGAAAACTGTTAAATACCTGTCCCGATTCTATCTCTGAAAATCAATAGGTTCAATACGTGATTCCGGTCCCCATTGGATATTGTTCAGAAACATCGACAGGAAGTTTTCCCTGCGGAACGATCTCACCCTTGAGCAGTCTTATAAACGAATCGGCATACACAGTCTGGTTGCCGTAAAAACTGCCTTCACCATAGCCAACAACAATGGCTGCAGCCTGGCTGAAGCGGGCCGCGTGGTAGGGATTTCCATAGGACATGAAAATGACCGCACCTGGCTTTTGCTTCACGATCTGTTCCAGCAACTTCTGATCCTTATCCGGCAGCGGGCCGTTGTCGATGTAGGTGTTCCTCTGATAAAAAAGCGAAACAAAAACGGTATCCGCAGCCATGGCAGCCTTCTTAACTTCGGCATAAAGTTCATCCCCAGATTCGGGTCCGAAAAAATAACTGGTGAGATCAGGAAAAGCCGCTTCGAGTTTGGAGGCAACGATCTGCGTGTTGGGATCATTAGCCTTTTTTTGCACGCTGATGTGTGCGATCTTTCCAAACTTGGCCACATCACAGGGGAAATATCCCTCATTCTGCACCAAGGTCAGGGAGGTGTCGGCGATGGTATTCATCAAGGCGACATGCTCCGGATTCTTTACAACCGAGGGTATTTTTTCCATATCCACAAATTTGTTTTGGTGAAGATTGAGGCGGGCTTTCCAGTAGAGGATCTTTTCGACCGAGCGGTTGATCTGCTCTTCCGGGATATCTCCGGACTGAACAGCCGCCACCAAACCTTCGATTACAGCGCCAACATCCGCAGGCTTGAGGACAGCATCGTGTCCGGCCTGGATCGCCATGATACAGGCGTTGACAGGCCCGAAACGTTTTGTGACCTTTTCATACCACATATCATCGGTGGTCAGGATACCGGTGAATCCGAGTTTTTCCCGCAGCCAATAGCTTCCCAATTTTTTTTCTACACTGGCAGGTAGGTCGGAGCCATCGTTCACAGAGGGAATGGCGATGTGTTCGCTCATGATGTAGGTCACACCGGCATCTATGGCCAGTTTAAAGGCGTAAAAATCCTCATTTTCCACCCTCTCCGCAGATTTATTGTTGATTGTAAATTCAGTTCCCGGGATA
>JAUWSR010000162.1 GCA_030609975.1 Acidobacteriota bacterium
CGATTCCTCCAGCCACCGCGATAGAATAGGGTTTGTGTTTCAAATTCTCCAGTTCGATTCCGATGGTTCTTGCATCCAGTTCAGGAGAACAGATTTCACCTCTGTCGTTTATGAGATGTGTGCAGATATCACCGACAACCCCTTTTGCCAGCAGGTCATCGACTTCGGAAGAACTAAAATATTGTGCTTTTATCAGGCTGGAATGAGAGGTAAAACTGCCGATGGAAAACAATGCCGCCTCAGCCTGATGTCCCAATTTCAAAGATCTGGCCATATTCCGATCACGGATGATGATCTTTTTCACATCTTCATGATCGACAATAGCAGGAAGCGGTAGAAGGAAAGGAGAGGCTTGATAGTTATTCGCTACATTCTGGGTGATTTCAATGGCATGCGTGTTGTAGGCGGTCTGGGTAAAACCGCCCACAAGCTGCACTACCTGCATGCTGCTTACGGGCCGGGGCTGAAGATGCTTGACCACAGCCTGCAGGGTCGTTCCCCACGACACACCTAGCGTGATGCCCTCTTTAATCAGTGGATCGAGAAACTTTACAGCCGATTGGGCCAACCGGTGCTTGATTGAGACATCATCAACACCTTCATTGGGAACAATGATTACTTTCTTAAGATTGAAAAGATCTTGGATTCTCTTTTCCAACTGCGTACCGCGATCAGCCGGATCTCGAATTTCAATAAAAACGAGCCTTTGCTCTCGGGCCTGTCTCAGCATTCTAGATACACCAGGTCTGGAAATCCCTAGCTTCTCTGCGATTTGCTGTTGACTGAGGTGGTGCTCGTAGTACATTCGGGCGATCTCAACGAGCGTCGCTGTTTTCGCTATTGCGTCATTCATATGAGGATTAACAAATGTTCAAAACTAGGTAACATTTGTTCAAGCGCTGATTATTATACTGTTCCCGAACGGGAAATTCAAGAGGACGTTTCGAGGACAGGATGGCTTGCCTTAAATCATGAAAAGTGGAATAAATTTCATTCGTACCGCAGCGCATCCACTGGATTGGCTGTGGTGGCTTTGAGAGACTGTAAGGAGACGGTCAGCACTGAAACGGCTGATGCCGCAAGCCCGGATACCAGAAATATCTCCCAGCCGATCATGGTTCGGAAGGCAAAATTCTGTAGCCACGAGTGCATGGCATAGTAGGCCAGAGGCCAGGCAATGATGTTGGCCATTGCCACCCATTTAAGAAACTCCCGCGATAGAAGCAGATAGATGCTGGACGCCGAAGCTCCCAGGATCTTCCGCACACCGATTTCCTTGGTCTTTTGTTCGGCCGTGTGGGCGGCCAGCCCGAAAAGCCCCATGCTAGCCACAAAGATTGCCAGGAGGGAAAAGATGGAAAAGACCTCGCTCATTTTTTTATCTGATATGTGCATCTGTTCAAAACTCGCATCCAGGAAAAAATATTCCAAAGGATAGTAGGGGACCATCTTCTGCCAGGTTTTTCGGATGTGATCGATTGATCCGGCTATGTTATGGGGAATTATTCGTATGGACAGATAATTATGCCTGTTTATGGGAGTAACCACGTAGCTGATAGAATAGGGGACGCGACGAAGGGAGTAGATGTTTATGTCATTGACAACTCCGACAATATGTCCTCTGTCCTCCTCGAGATCCGCACTTTTTCCTACAGCCTCTTGCGGGGAAGAATATCCGGCCTCCTGGATTGTCAGTTCGCTGACTAAAAACTCCATGGGCCTATCTCTCGAGATTGGCCGCTCGAGGTTTTTTCCCGCGAGAAGTTTGAGCCCGTATGTGTCGACAAACTCCTTGTCGACCATATAGATCACCTGGCTGAGGATATTCTCATTGCCCTCGAACCGGAGGCTCAAGTGCATGCTTCCTCTGGTTGGGACATAGGTGGACGTCGACATGTTTTCGATCCCGGCATATCGCAGCAGCTCGTCTCTGAAACCAGGGTAATTTTTCCGGAGGTCTTTGTTCAAGGGAATGACCACTATCTGGTCCTTGTCATATCCGAGATTCAGAGACTGTATGTAATTCATTTGTTTATGGGCGATCAGGGTGGCGCAGATGATCCCGATGGACAGGGCGAACTGGAAGATCACGAGGCCTTGGCGGAGTAGGCTTCCGGAGCACGAATACGCGGTTCTGGATTTGAGTGAATCTATGGGTTGAAAAGCAGACAACACAAATGCAGGGTAGATTCCGGAGATGAATCCCACGGCAAAGACGATGGCGGCAGCACCGAGAATAAAGACAGGATTTAGCAGGGAAAAATATGTGATCTCCTTACCTGTAAACCGGTTGAACATCGGCAGAAACAGGAGGACCATAAGAATCGCAGTCAAGGCAGAAAAGAGGCTGAGTAAAAGAGATTCTCCCAGGAATTGGTATACCACCTGAATTTTCCGGGCCCCCACGACCTTTCTAACTCCGACTTCCTTGGCCCTTTTCACAGCACCGGCTGTGGTCAGGTTCATGAAGTTGATACATGCGATGAGCAGGACGAATACGGCAATGGCCGTGAAGAGATAGACGTAAAGAATATTCCCGGTGGATTCGATCTCCGATTTCAGCCTGGAGTGGAGATGGATATTGCGAAGAGACTGGAGGCTGAGGGTGTACCAGGGATCCTCTCTCCAGTTTCGGTGGAGAAATCCCAGCAGCTTATTGTCCAGGGATTCGACCGAATCGGGACTGTCCAGAAGAACATAGGTGAAGTGTTGATACCAAGCGGAAAAATTATCGGAAATGTCTTTTTGGCTGCTGTATGAAGCCAGAAAATCAAAGTGGAAGTGTGAATTGTGGGGAACATTCCCGGCAATCCCGGTTATGTGAAAAAGCATGAGGTTCCCGTCATTGTAGGGATCGGCTTCTATGATCTTTCCCATGGGATCTTCGCTGCCAAAATATTTTTTTGCCATCTCTTCGGTCAAAACCATGGAATTCGGCTCATTCAGAGCAGAGGCAGGATCTCCCTTGACCAAGGGAAAATTAAAAACCGTGAGAATGCTGGGTTCTGCAAAGAAGAACCTGGACTCATAGAACTTTTTATCTTCATAGCCGACATACCTCTTTGTGCTCTGCCCCATCTTGCGGATTCGCACAGTCTCCATAACTTCGGGAAAATCGTTTTTAAGGGCCGGCGCCACGGCAAAGGATCCATTCGCATTGGTGGGCATCCCATCATCTGATGAAGAGCAGACTACCCGGTATATCCGGTCCGTGTGTTCATGGAACCGGTCGAAGCTCAATTCATCCTGCACCCATAGGGAAATCAGAATTGTACTGGCAATACCGACAGCCAGGCCGGCGATATTGATAAAGGAGTATCCTCGATTTTTTTGAATATTTCTTAAGGAGATTTTCATATAATTTTTAAACATGATCGTTCTCCAAACACATGATTTCAAAATGAATGTTAAAAGAATGAGCAGAAGTTTGCAGTGCCAGATCATCCCGGAGAGAAATGGGCCTTTTTCTTCTTTATTGTTGGCATAGCGGAATTCCATATCCTCCATGATGGTCTCCCGCATATGCTCATCGGTTAAGAGTCCCAGGCAGAGATGTGTGAATTTGGATAATGCAGATCTCTGGTTGTTCATTTGCAGTGTTCTTTTTTCAAATCAGGCACTCCAAACCACAGCGTGCTGTTGATTTTTTGAACAGAGATCAATCTGTCGAGTCCGGAAGGAGTGAGCCTGTAATAGATCCTGGGCCGCCCGCCTTTTTCTGTGGATTTATCAGCTTTTAGGGACTCGACATACCCTTTGTCCTTTAGGCGGCTCAAGGGAGCGTAGATCGCTTCAGACAGCCAGGATATACCGGTATCCTTTTCCACTTGACGGCGGATGACGATCCCATAGGCCTCATCCTTAAGTTTCCAGATGGTTAAAAGCAATATTTCTTCGATCCGGGATAGAAATGCCATTTTTCATCCACCTATAAGAAATATATTTAAAATAGTTCTAATAAAACTATTCATATAGTATTAGACGCAAAACAGGGAAAAAAGTTACATATGAGTGTTTAGGACCTGTCCAGGTTCTCATAAGTAAAGTGGGATTCTGGAAATCTCATTTTATGGGTGATATATTGTGGCCTGGAAGATTACCTATGGATGCATCAAAAACAAAATTGATGAAGGGCGGAACCATGAATAAAGATATACTAAATATGGCCTCTGATTATGCTGCCTAATAATAAGAGATGAATACCATGGATAATGTGGCGGAATCACTGATCAAAGCCCTAAAAGATATTGGCATTAAATATGTTTTTGGAGTACCCAGCGGAAATTGGGTCGATTACCTGGAAGCCCTGCGCACCACTGACGGAATCGAGTTTGTGCTTGTCAGCAATGAAGGCAGTGGTGGATTCATGGCCGATGTGCACTGGCGGCTCACAGGAAACCTTGCCGCCTGCTTTGGAACATTCGGGCCCGGAGCCTGCAATCTCAGCACCGGAGTTTGCGGAGGCTATCTGGATCGCTCCCCAATGATCGTGCTGGCAGATGAAATGCCCGATGAGATGCTGTCCAGGACAGCCCAGATGAATATGGACCACCAGACGTTTTTTAAGCCCATTACGAAATGGCAAACCCGTTTACATCCCGATAAAGTAAAATCCACTGTTTATGAAGCGTATAAAATCGCCTGTTCTGAAGTACCCGGTCCGGTTTACATCGGCCTGCCCGCGGGAATGGGAAGCCAAACAGCCGGCGCTGAAGACAGGGAGCTTCCTGAACCTGCACCAGTCGACTCCCCTGATGATCCATCCCTTGAAAAAATGGAATCCATGTTCGTCCATGCCCGCAAGCCCATCATGGCGTTGGGCATTACTTCCGTGCGCGCAGGTGTCCGTGATCTGGTTTTACAGATTGCCGACAGGTTCAAGGTCCCTGTGATTCTGACACCCATGGCCAAAGGGATGATCCCGGAAAACCACCCTGCTTATGCCGGCGTGCTTGCCCATGCCCTTGCCAACCAGGTTGGTGCTACGCATTCCCAGGCCGATCTGGTTTTGGGAATCGGATATGATCCGGTCGAGATCAATTATGAGGACTGGATGCCCGCAGTACCGCTCATTCATATCGATACGGTTCCAGCGGATATCGATAAATGCAAATACCCTGAAGTACTGGATGTAGTTGGGAATATTAGAACCGCTCTTAAAAAATTACTGGCAAACAATATTGGCAAAAAAGAGTGGGACATGGGTGCGCTCAAGCAGCGGCGGGATAACATGTTTACCGAGCTCGCTGGCAGCGAAGGAGAGCTCAATGCGCGTGCTGTCTTAAGCGTTTTGCAAGAGGCACTTCCCCCAGAAAGCATTTTAACTTGTGATGTCGGCGCACATTTACATCTTATTGGTCAAGCTTGGAAAACATATTCCCCCGAATGTCAGCTCATGACAAACGGCTGTTCCTCCATGGGTTTTGGCATTCCCGCTGCCATTGCTGCCAAACTGAGCAAGCCTCAAAGTACAGTGGCCTGCGTCACTGGTGATGGTGGTTTTTTAATGATGGTCGGTGAATTGGCGACGGCCATGCGCTTAGGGACAAAAATTATTTTCGTATTGATGTCCGATAGTCAGTTGTCCTTGATAACGATCAAACAGGAAAAGAAGCACCATCCCGATTACGGCACAAGTTTGTTTAATGATAAATACTGCTCTGCAAACAGCTTTTTCGGTGTTCCGGTATTGACCGCGTCTACTATCAATGAATACAAGGAAGCTCTGGTCAGAGCATCCAATGCAAATGGCCCGGTGGTTATTGAAGCCTTTGTCAATAAGGATGATTACAAGAACCTTATTTTGAAGGAGAATACCTAAAGAATATCCCAACTATTCGTAGCGCAGGGTTTCGGCCGGATGGGACAGAGAGGCTTTGACTGTCTGGTAGATCACGGACAGGATGGCCATAGCCAACGTGATTGCGGCTGAAGCAATGAAAACCATGACTGAAATGTCAGTTCGATAAGCCC
This sequence comes from Acidobacteriota bacterium, assembly GCA_030609975.1. GTDB lineage: Bacteria > Acidobacteriota > Aminicenantia > Aminicenantales > Aminicenantaceae > JAUWSR01. The sequence continues at coordinate 5,974 of JAUWSR010000162.1, forward strand.
AGGCCCATCCCAGGAACTGTTTCAATAGGATATATGTCAAGGGCCAGGCTATAAGATTGGCAAGGATCACGAGTTTGAGGAATCCGAAGAGCAGCAGCCGGATGATTCCCGGAACAGACGCGCCCAGGATCTTTCGCACTCCGATCTCGCGGGTCCGCCGTCCCACCGTGTAATAAGCCATGGCCACAAGGCCCAAACAGGAGATGAATACGGCAAACACTCCCACGGCGCCAAATACCTGATACATGCCCTTGATATATTCATAGGACGTGCCGAACCTTGCTTCCAGAGTGGAATAGGTAAAAGGATATTCCGGGAAAATAGCCTGCCATTCTTGACTGATAAAGGCGACGACACCGGTTTGAGTGATGTCGGATACCTTGATAAGCAAATATCCCAAATCCTGTTTTTCCAAAAACAGGACCGATGGTTCGATCCTCCAGTGGGCATTATCGAACAAAAAATCACGTACGACTCCGATGACGTGCCCTTCTTTTCCTGACAGCTTCAATGTTCTGCCCACGGGATCCTGCCATTTCAGCTGTCTTACAGCGGTTTCGTTCAGGATAAAGCAGTTCGAATCCTGGAAGTACCGGGAAAAGCTTCTCCCCTTGTAGATTTCCAGACCCAGCAGTTCGATGAAATCATGATCGACACCGTAGGCCGCCATGGTCCAGGCCTCATTCTCGTCATGTCCTTGAGGGATGACTTGGGCTTCCGGTTTCCAGTTGATGGGGAGGCGCTGCGAAGCGGAAACTCCCAGGATATCCGGATGGGCTGCCATAGATTTTTTAAAGGACTCCAAACTTCCCTGAACTTCTTGCGGAACAGTGACTGTCAGCACTCTCTCCTTGTTGAAGCCGTGGTCCATGTGGACGAGGTAGTCCAGCTGATTGGCGATTGCGACTGTGAACACCAGCATCAGGATGGACAGGGCAAACTGTGCCACGACCAGGACTTTGCGCAGCACAGTTCCTCGTCTGCCCTTCTGGAGGTTTCCCTTGAGAGCGTGGATCGGCTTAATGGCAGACAGATAAAAAGCCGGGTAGCTCCCGGCAAACACGCCAACCCCCAGGATTCCCGCCAGGATGATCAGGCCCAATCCTGGATTACTCTTGAAGGAAATCTGCATTTCATGATTGACCGCAGCGATGAATGCGGGTTTGAGCAGCACAAAGAGCAGTAGGGCGAGAGGGATGGCCACGAGGGCGAGGAAAATCGATTCGCCCAGGAACTGGGTTATGAGTTTCAGGCGGCTGGCTCCGACGACTTTGCGCATGCCGATCTCTTTGGAGCGCTGCATGTAGCGCGCCGTTGAAAGATTCATGAAGTTGATACACACGATGAGCAGCAGCACAAAGGCCATGCCGACCAGAAAGATTGCTGTCACATAAGGTGTGCTCGCAAAGAGGTTGGAGCGCAGATCGAGAGCTTCGACTTGGCGCCGGTATTCAAGGAAGGGAAGTAGATACATTCTCCGGGGACTATCAGGATGATCGGGGTAATATTTATCGATGAAGGAGGGGAGTTTTGCCTCCAAATGAGCAACATCCGCAGCTTGGGGCACACGTACAAAAGTCGTCAGAGTGTTGACATCCCAGTCGTCTGTCCAGTTGTAAAAACTCCTGGATGTTTCCAGGGAGAGCATGAAATCATAACTTATACAGGAGTTATCGGGGCTGTTCTCGAGGACGCCCTGCACTGTAACATCTAACCGATTATCCAGGGACAAGGTCTTTCCGAGAGGGTCGACCCCTCCAAAATATTTCAGTGCCGAATCTTCGGTTAGGAAGATGGAATTCGGCTGAGATAGGGCTTTGAGAGGATCTCCCTGTATTAGCTTAAAATCGAAAAATGAGAGGAAATTGGGATCGACTGTCAGGATATTGGATTCATAGAAGATCCGATCCTGACATCGGACGATGGTTCTGGGATTGCGGGAAAAACGCGTAGCCTCCTCAATCTCAGAGGATTCCGTTTGCAGTGCAGACATGAGGGGCAGGGGAGTGTAGGCTGTGTGCTGTTCTCCCTTATTTCCCGAGGGGATCACCCTGACGACCAGATGGATCGCATCAGCTTCATGGTGGAAGCCATCGAAAGCTGCGTTGTAACCTGAGTAGAGGACAGCCAGGATAAAGACCGCGATCCCCAGGGCCAGGCCAAAAATAATAAGGAACGAGTAAGCCTTATAGCGAAGGATATTTCTCAGAGCGACTTTAATATAGCTCTTCACCATCTCTGCACTTCCCCATGTAGTTTGTTATCCAAAAGAAAATACGAGATTAACCGTCGGTTAGTTCCCGTATGTGGTCAGGTCAGGGATTAGGAATGACGAAGGGGGGAATCGATCCCCATTCATGACGGGAGCGACATTGGTGGTCGATGGGAGAGGGAAG
>JAUWSR010000226.1 GCA_030609975.1 Acidobacteriota bacterium
AAAACATGGTTGTCCAAAGCATGGGATGCCCGTATCCTGGCAGGCAAGGGGGAATCTGCAGTGCCCTATATCCATATCAAGGATCTGATAAAACTGTTTCTGCGGGTCATCGAAAAAAGTGATCGATTGCCTCAATTCGCTATCTTTAATGCCAGCCCCAATCACACGACATCTCATCTGGATCTGTTCAATGCTTCCACCCGGTATTATTTTGGCAACGATGTAAAGCCTGTGAGAATGGCGAGAATTTTCGTGGCCCTGGGCCTATTATCTCGCCAATTTTATGGCCGATTGTGTGGCCATCCTTCGTTCGAGAAGCTTTGGATGGTGAAATATATCGATAAACAACTCACTGTGGATGCTACCAAAACACAGGAGGAGTTGGGCTGGAATCCGGCATCCCGCAATGACCTGAAAAGACGTCTCCTGATCCTGGTCGAAAACATGAAAAATTATGGGAACGTCTGGCATTTGCGCAATGAAGCCGCCCTGAAGCGTGTTACTAAACGGCCCAATCTGGTCATCTATGAAGCGTTGGTCATGTTGAGAGATGAATTGAGTAAAGAAGCGGAAGCCTTCCTTTTATTGCCTCAAAATCAAACGCAATTCTATGTTTACCACAAAATGGATCCCGATATGCTCAAATGGTTCCTCGCGCTCCTTTTTCAGGTCACGGCCACAGGTGTGAGAACCAATGACCGGATGTTTATTCGCAATTATGCACAAATCATTGCTTACCGCAGATATAAAGAAGGTTTCGACTGCAGTCAGGTGTGTGATTTTTTGATATCCATGGGGAAGCTCATCACGTTGCTTTTGCTGGTCAAAGCGGAATTGAAGGACATGAAACAGTATGTGTATGATTACATCGATCTTTCTTTTCAGCTTGCGGCGGATGAAGTAGAGGACACCTTTGAACGGCTTGAATCCCGCTCTACCGAATTTCTGGAAAAGGTGAAAAAATTTGATTTTTTGACGGAGAACGCCGATTTGGAAGGAATGGTTCGGCAGTTAAAAGACATCTGCCAGGATGACCTGGAAAATCAGCTGAGTTCGGAATTCCGTGGCTAAGAAAGAGTTTTGTTGCTTATCCAACGAAAAAAATACCTATCGTCAAATCTGAAGGAATCGCCTGTTGAATTCATGTTTCACGAAAACTCATTTTTCAAGCCAACCACCCCAGAATCCTCAGATGGTTTCGGATCATTTCCCTATTCCTCTCTTCATCCTGTGTGTTTTTTTGAACTTATCAAGGAACAGCAGATTCCCCAGCTGTTATAATCCTGGATCAGAAATCGACAGACAAAGCCAGTAAGGATCACGATCCATCTTCGCAGTGTCATTGTACTCCAAATGTAATACAATTAGAGCTTTTTGTCAACAAACAATGTGATTTTTAATGAAATAATTTGCAGACAGGGATGAATCCCAGGTGCTAGGATGAATAGGAAAGGGCCTTAAAAATAGCCCAGATTTTCCAGTCGTTTGCGGATGGCTTCGACTTCCTCAGAAGACAGATCCTTTTTGGCTGTCCCTGTAACCGATAAGAGGTCTCTGAGGACATATACGACGAATTCATTTGCGCTGCTGAATCCGCTGCCCTCGATCACTATCTTGATCTTCTCGTACAGCGGCCGGGGGATTTTCAGCGTAACTCGATCTGTTCCCATGTCCATCATTCTATGTGCGTATCATTGCCATGTCAAATGATCTTTGTGAATGTTAAATGAAGTTATCAGACTGTATACTCATACAGTAATCGTACTGCTGATAATACTATGGTTGTAGTACTATCGATATTGGGATAGGTTAGGCTAAATGGACTCCGTGAGTTTTCCCGTAAGAATTGGAATAAATGATGATGGCAAAAATTAAGCCTTTTGAAGAACATGCTTCTGAATATGACGCATGGTTTGAGGACAATAGGCTTATATATGAGTCAGAGCTCAGGGCCATAAACGAACAATTGCCTAAAATAGGAGAGGGTTTGGAAGTGGGCGTGGGCAGTGGCCGCTTTGCTGGCCCTTTGGGTATTCGAATTGGAGTTGATCCCTCCCAGAAGATGAGAGAACTAGCTCGAGACAGGGGGATTGAGGCGATCGACGGCACAGCTGAGAAACTTCCCTTTAAAGACAGCCGATTTGGCTTTGTCCTAATGGTCACAACAATCTGTTTTTTAGATAATGTCGAAGAAGCCTTTAAAGAAGCCTATAGGGTTCTCAAACCAGGCGGTCACCTGATCATTGGTTTTATAGATAAAAACAGCCACGTTGGAATATCATATCAACAGCACAGAAACGAGAGTACGTTTTATGCAATAGCTACTTTTTATTCATGTGATGAAATCATCTCACTGTTAAAAAAATCCCGTTTCAAAAACCTGAATTTTAAGCAAACAATTCTTGGCGATCCACTAAAGACAAATAAAATCGGGCGTGTTAAAGACGGATATGGTGAGGGATCATTTATTGTCGTTAAAGCTTCAAAGCAAATAGCATGAGGACGATCTTGCTAGATTTTTTCACTGCCTTTGCACTTTTCACAAATGCCTAAGAATTCAATATTGTGATCTTCGATTATGAAATTATATTTTTTCGCAAGCTTCTTTTCTGTTTTTCTAACGAGAGTTAATTCCTCTTCCAAGAATTCACTGTAATTGATGATTGTTCCACACCTTGTACAAATTAGGTGGTGGTGATGATCACTTTTATCCTTTGCTTTAAATTCATATCGGTTTTGTCCATCGCCGAGGGCAAGTTTGGTTACAAGGCCCATTCGGGCCAGTAGGTCAAGTGTGCGGTAGACTGTGCTCATTCCAATACCCGGGTGCTTTTTATGGAGGGATGTGTAGATTTCTTTCGCGCTCAGATGTGTTGATGATCTGCTCATGAATTCCAATATGGCCTCCCGGGGAGCTGTCATACGAGAAGCATACTCTTTAAATTTATCTTTCATGTGACCGGCCTTATGTTTTTATTTTCCTTATTGACATTGATTCTCATTATCACTTAAAATACTAGCGCGCATATGATTCGTCAAGGCAGGTTTTAACTATAATAATAAATGAGGATGCTGCAACACACCATGCCATGTAAAAGGACCGATGATTCTACAAGTGGACACAATGATAAGAAAATAGACCTGGGCAGTGCTGAAAACAAGTTCTAACCAGGTGGCTGGAGACATAAACTCTCTCAAAGATTAATACTATCTTACATGTCGGTGGCTATCCCATCGGCTGAAAGGCCCTTAAAATGAATTTTACCCGAAGACTGTTCCTGAAACACACGGTGGCATCTGGAGCTGGATTTTTTTCACTCTTTAGAAAAAAAGCCCACGCAAAAGACCACTTGCCCGTCAGCGATGAATCCCAAGTGGGTTGTCTGGTGGATACCACTTTGTGTATCGGCTGCCGGCAGTGTGAAAAAGCCTGCAATCTAAATAATAACTTAGCCAAGCCGGAGGTTCCCTTCACCGACAAAAGTGTATTTCGCGAGATGCGCCGTCCGACTGAAAATGCCCTTACGGTCGTCAATGAGTATGTCGGAAATCCATCGCCGGACCAACCTCAGCGGGCCAACACCTATGCCAAAGTCCAATGTATGCACTGTCTGGATCCATCCTGTGTGTCTGCCTGCATCGTCGGTGCCTTGACGCGTACCAAGGACGGAGCCGTTGTCTACAACCCCACGATCTGCTTGGGCTGCCGTTACTGTATGGTGGCTTGTCCCTTTCAGATCCCTGCATATGAATATGAGGATGCGCTCGCTCCCTTGGTCAAAAAATGCGAATTCTGTGCTGATTTTTCCACGGGAACTGGAGCAGATCCATCCTGCGCCAAGGCCTGCCCTACAGAAGCTATCCTCTTTGGCAACAGGAACGAGCTGCTTGATTTGGCCAGAGACCGTATCCGCAAAAGACCGGATCGATACATTGATCACATCTATGGGGAACATGAAGTGGGAGGCACCTCTTGGCTCTATCTTGCGGGTAGACCCACCGAGGAGATCGACCTACTTAGTCTTCCTGGGGATGCCCCTCCCCGTCTTACAGAGAATATCCAGCACACCATATTTAAATACGGAGCCATTCCCTTAGCCATCTATGGAGCCCTGGGCGCGGTTATGTGGCATACCAATCGCAAGCAGAATACTGAATCGAATGTTGAAGGGGAAAACAATGAATAGCCACGGTACAGAACGGATTCGAAAGCCGCTTTTCACTCACGGCACATATGTTCTGCTCGCTTTGATGGGAATCGGATTTTCATTTGGCCTGACGCGAATGTTTGCCGGCCTGGGTGCGGTTACCAATTTGAATAATTTTTTCCCATGGGGGATCTGGATCGCGATAGATGTCGCCTGTGGTGTGGCGCTGGCAGCAGGAGGTTTTACCACGGCGGCCTTTATCGAGATATTCGGCAAGCACAAGTTCAAGCCGCTCCTGCGGCCGGCTATACTCACTGCCTGGCTGGGTTATGCCATGGTGGCGATCGGGCTCATGTTCGATCTCGGCCGTTATTGGAATATATGGCGTCCTCTCTTCAATTGGCAGGGCAATTCAGGGCTTTTTGAAGTGGCCATGTGTGTGATGGCCTACCTTACCGTCCTTACCATCGAGATGTCGCCTTCCTTTTTGGAGGGATTGAAAGAGAGAGTTGATCAAAACAAAGCGGGTTCCAAACTTCTGCAGCATCTGGAAAAGCCTCTTCTGATCGTCATTCGGATCGTGAAGATCGTGCTGCCCATATTTATAATCGCTGGAGTGGTGCTGTCTTTCATGCACCAGTCTTCATTAGGAACCATCATCCTGATCGCCCCCACCAAGATTCACTCCCTGTGGTTCACGCCGATCTTGCCCTTACTTTTCTTGATGTCAGCCATCATGGTGGGATTTCCTATGGTCATTGTAGAATCCCTGGTGGCCAGCAAGATTTTCGGCCGCGCCTCCGAGATTCATCTCCTGGAAAAAATGGCCAAACTGGTACCCTGGTTTATAGGATTGTATGGACTTTTTAAATTCGGAGACCTGGCGGTCCGATTCGGCACTATCGACTTTTTAGGAAACGCTGTGTATACCACAACTTTTATGATCGAGATTATGGCCGGAGTTATTCTGCCTTTCTTTTTGTTCACAAGGAGCTGGGTACGGAAGTCTCGAACCCTCCTCTTTTTTTCCTCTATGCTGGTTATATTCGGGCTAGTCCTCAATCGCATCAATGTGTATCTTGTCGCCTATGATCCGCCCTTCACCTCGAGCAAGTATTTCCCCTCCATAGGGGAGATCTTCTTCACGGTTGGGATGGTGGCCACGCTTATGTTTCTCTACCGCATTGTCGTGACCTATTTTCCAGTCGTGCATCGATGTACATGTGGGGAGTGTGCAGCCCGCTATAAATTGGAAGAAGAGCGGATAAAAGGCTCTCTTTCCACACCTTGGGTTCGTATTATTCAAAGCCTTGCGGTAGGCATGCTGCTGGTCTTTGTGCTTTTCTACACGGTCGTTCACAAAGAAGCCCTGGCGGGCACGATCTCAGCTTTTAATTGGGCGAACGAGGTTGCACCGGTGAAAAAAGCCCCTATTGAGCTGACTCCATCGCCGCATCTGTTCCGGCCTGAGGGGTATGCAAATCTCTATATGCTGGACAACGAGATTCTGAACACGGCTACAGATTTTTATGAGCCGGTCCGTTTTACACACCGCACCCATGACGTGGTCACGGATGGGAACTGCGGAGTGTGTCACCACCGTTTCAGTATGGACGAGGAGGACCGGATCGGAGAGAATGTGAAGGAATTCCACATGGAATTCGATGTGAGGATCGCGAACGCGCCCTGTGCGTCCTGTCATGATATGGAGGATATCTACGTACAAAAATGCTCGACCTGCCACTGGCTGCCCGGAGAGGCGGATGATCTCAACCGGCTGGGGCTCAAAGGAGCATATCATCAACAGTGCATTGGCTGCCATGAAGGACAATCTAATGCTCAGAGGGCTCCCGTCGACTGTCTTTCCTGCCATCACCCTTATATACCCGATCATGATGCTTTGGTTCAACTTTCCCAGAATCCTGATATCCAGGAAGTGACCAACAATTGTCTCTCCTGCCACGACACGGTCGGACAGGACATCCTTAATTCCGCTCACTGGACCTGGCAGGGTCACTCCCCGAGAATTCTGGGCCATGAGCATGATGTCAGTCTCGGACGCAAGACAGTGGTAAACAATTGTTCTCTAGCGAGGGGTGCTGACGACTCCGCTTGCGCCCAATGTCATATTGGCTTTGGCTGGAACGAGGAGGGATTTGATTTTAGCGATCCGCAAAAGATAGATTGCCTGGTGTGCCATGATACCACCCAGACATATCAGAAAGGTAGGGGCGGCTTCCCTCTGGAAACGGTTGATCTGGCACAAGTGGCCGCACAGGTGGGGCGACCTGCCCGCTCTAATTGTGGATTGTGTCATTTTAACAGCGGTGGCGGTGCTAACTTTAAGCATGGGGACCTGGAG
>JAUWSR010000034.1 GCA_030609975.1 Acidobacteriota bacterium
AAATTTCGGGGGGAGAAGTCAATCACTCGTATATGCTGGAAAAACTCTAGAGAAGCGCGGGGGTAATCTCTATCTTGTGCTGCCCGTGGGGGGGAACGGGTCTAGCAGCGACCGCTGACCGATTAGTACTAGCAGAAGCTGGAGGTGACGGGCCGGCGGGAGGATAGACGGACCCTCGTGTAACGCCGGTGTAACAGATCTTGCTTAAACTCGCTTAATTTGGCTTAATTGTGCTTAAAGGAAAACTAACCGAAAACGCCCCTTTTCCAGGGGGGAAGTCTGGTGGGCGGTACTGGATTCGAACCAGCGACCCTCGGCTTGTAAGGCCGGTACTCTTCCGCTGAGCTAACCGCCCGGGGTGTCCTGTTAGAGACGTTCTTAAATTAGAGAAAAGCGGCACCTTTGTCAAGGAATAGGGAGCAATTCAAATAAAATAGAACCGTCCCCATTTCCTCGGGGATGTTGACATAGAGGGAGGGTTTTGTTATATTTAGCGCGGAATTTTTTATCTCTAAATTCAACATTCAATTTACGATAAAGGTTAAGTACGATGTTTGCAGTTTTCAAAACCGGTGGAAAACAGTATAGAGCCCAAGAGGGCGAAGTTCTCAATGTAGAAAAGCTCAACGCCAAAGAAGGCCAGGAGTTTTCTTTCGAAGAGGTTTTGCTTGTTGAGGGCGATGGAGATCCTCTCATTGGCACCCCTTTTATAAAGGGTGCTGTCGTCCAGGCCAAGATTCTCCGGAATTTCAAAGACGATAAGGTCATCGTTTTCAAGAAGAAAAGAAGGAAACAGTACAGGAGGACACAGGGGCATCGTCAGGAGCTGACAGAGGTCCAGGTTGAGAAAATCGTCGTTGGTAAAGCTCCTGCCCCCAAAGCCAAAGCAGCTCCCAAAAAAGCAGAGGACAAAAAAGTCGACGAGATGGTCGAAGAGCTAAAGGCTGAAGTTAAAAAAGCAGCGAAACCGGTCAAGAAAGCTGCCCCTGCTAAGCCTAAGACCAGCGAAGAGAAACCAGCTGAAGCCAAACCCGAAGATAAAGCGGCTGCAAAACCTGAAGCAAAGGCAGAGGCCAAGCCAACAAAACCGAAGGCTGAGGCCAAACACAAGGCCGAAGCTAAGCCCAAGGTTGAGCCCAAAGCAAAGGCCGAAGCAAAACCTGCAGCGAAAAAGCCTGCAGCCAAACCAGCGGCGAAAGCTAAAAAAACGACCCCGGTGAAGGAGTAAGACCATGGCGCATAAAAAATCAGGCGGAAGTGCTAAAAACGGAAGAGACAGTCAATCAAAACGGCTGGGCGTCAAGCGACACTCAGGACAAGTTGTTAATGCTGGAACCATACTCGTGCGCCAGCGGGGTACTCCCTTCAAACCCGGATTGAACGTTGGCAGAGGTAGGGACGATACGCTTTTTGCCCTTATTACGGGACAAGTATGTTTCGAGACCAAAGCCAAAAGGAAAGTTGTCTCTGTTCTCCCCAACTAAACTTTCCATATTCCCCTGAATATGTTTGTAGACCAGGTAAAAGTATCCCTTTTTGCAGGCGGCGGAGGGAACGGCTGCCTCAGCTTCCGGCGTGAGAGAGGTGTGCCTAAGGGCGGACCTGATGGAGGACACGGTGGTCAAGGTGGAAGCATCTATCTGGTTGCAGACGAAAGTGTTAAATCTCTAGCCTATTTTCGTTTTCATCCCATTCAAAAAGCCCGCAGGGGCGCTTATGGTCAAGGCAGCAAGCGCCATGGGAAAAAAGGTGCGGATCTGATCCTTAAAGTGCCGGTGGGAACGGTCGTTCGGGAAGTTGACCAGGATTTGGCCAAGTTTGATCTCACCCAACCTCAACAGAGATGCTTGGCGGCTGCCGGAGGAAAAGGCGGAAAAGGAAACTCAGCTTTTGCCACATCAAGAAACCAGGCTCCCCGGATCTTTGAAGAAGGACGGCAGGGAGATGAGGTCGAATTTATACTGGAACTCAAATTGATTGCCGATGTGGGACTTGTCGGTTTTCCCAATGTGGGTAAATCGACCTTGATCTCTAAGGTCTCTGCGGCCAAACCGGTGATCGCAGATTATCCCTTTACTACCCTGCAGCCCAATCTGGGGGTCGTGGATGTGGGAGAGTTTCAGAGTTTTGTGATGGCGGATATACCAGGCCTGATCGAGGGCGCTCATCAAGGGCATGGCCTGGGGATCCAATTCCTCAAGCATGTGGAACGGACTAAAATCCTAGTGCATCTGGTGGATGTTTCTCCCTATACAGAGCGGGACCCTCTTGAAGATTTTCATACAGTCATGAGAGAATTAGAGGCGTTCGATGCCAAGCTGGCAGACCGGCCTCAGATCCTGGTGGCCAACAAGATCGATCTTGTTGGTGAGGACGAAACCCGGGTGGATAGGTTGAAGAAGCTGGCAGCGCAGAAAAATCTGCCTTTTTTCGCGGTTTCCGCCATAAAGGTAAAAGGACTTAAGGAACTGGTCAATGCTTTGGCCCGGAAGCTGGGGCTTAAGGAATAAATGATAGAGTCAAAGGAACCGATCAGACTGGGACTTTTCGGGGGGACCTACAATCCTATCCATCAGGGACACGTCCAGGCTGCTCAGATCGTCCGGGACAGGTTCAAATTGGACCAGGTCTGGTTTATCCCTTCCCATATCCCTCCTCACAAGAGCAACGATGAGGTGGCATCGCCGGAGCACCGCATGAATATGGTGCGATTGGCGGTCACAGGATCGCCGGGATTGATTCCCAGCTCCATCGAGATCGAGGAGGAAGGAACCTCTTACTCCATCCTCACTCTGGAAAAGATCAAAAAACATTTTCCCGCCGCCGACCTCTTTTTTATCCTGGGGGTAGATGCTTTCCTTGAGATCGACACTTGGCGGGCTTATGAACAGGTCTTGGAACAGTGCCTTTTTATTGTGATCAGCCGTCCCGGATATGATCTGGAGAAGGCCAAAGAGGTTCTGGAAGGGGCCTATTCAAATAAGATCTATTTGATGCCCATCCAGGCTTTGGATATTTCCTCTTCTCAGATCCGAGAAAAATTGAGAGCAAGCGGCTCCATCTCCGGACTGGTACCGCTGCTTGTAGAAGAATACATCAAGGAACATAATCTTTATCAAGGCAAAAAATGAACTAAGACATCAAAACAAACGGAACGGAACAAACTCTACCTCCCGCATTGGAAACATGTATCCAAGCCTGCCAAGCTAAGCAGGCAGAGGAGATCGTGGTTTTGGATCTCCGTGGCATCACCTCCTTTGCCGACTATTTTGTTATCATGCACGGAAATTCCCACAAACAAAATTTGGCTATCTATGAGAATGTGACGCAGCAGCTCAAGCAGATCGATGTCAAACCCCTGAGTGTCGAGGGTCGCAAGAACGCCGAGTGGATACTCATGGATTACGGAGATTTCATCGTCCATATTTTTTCTTTGGATGCCAGAGAGTATTATTCTCTCGAGAAGCTCTGGGGGGACGGGATAAAACTCACCTTCTAGTCGTCATCTGTATTAAAAACTATTTGACATTTCTAAGAAGTACGTTTATTTTCTTAGAACCATTTTGCTATTTAGCCGTTATATATGCAGAAGAGGAATCGTTTAATGCATCTGAGACTCATATGGCCGGGAAAAACACAGAACGCGTATCTTCTCGAAGTGCAGTCCCAATATCTAAAAAAGATCAACAGCATGCAGAAATGTGAGATCATTGAAACACAGGTGGCTAAAGGTTTGAGTGAGAAGCATTCTGAAAAAATTATGGAAATCGAAGCCGCAGGGCTTGAAAAATATCTAAAAGACGATTATATTATTTGCCTTTTCGACAAAGGTAAAGAAATGAACTCTGTGCAGTTTGCTCAACTTTTAGAGAGGACAACATTGGACTATCCCTACCCCATAACCTTTATCGTTGGTGGCTTTTTAGGGCTGGCTGACAGGATACTGAAAAGGGCCAATCTGATGATGTCTCTTTCACGTTTGACATTTTCACATGAGTTGACACGGGTCGTTCTTTTAGAGCAGATCTATAGGGCATTAACTATCACCAAAGGAAGGCGTTACGCCAAGTAAAGGGGGTTGCAATGACAAAACAAGAAAAAGAAAACTACAAAAATAGGCTCAATGAGAAAAAGAAGGAAATCGTTGCCCATTTGAGCGAATTCAAGAGCGATAGCCTGGAGATCGAAACCGGAGATGTCCAGGATACGGGCGATAAGGCGGAGAGCTCTTATACCAAGGAATTCCTCTTGAGCCTGTCAGATACACAAAGGACGCGTTTGACAGCTATAGACGAAGCTCTCAAGCGGATCGAAGGCGATGATTTTGGAATATGTGAAGATTGCGGGAAAAAGATCGCAAAAAAAAGGCTGACCGTAATACCCTGGGCTCCCCATTGTATCGAATGCCAAAAAAAAGAAGAACGAGGCTTTTAAAACTCCTTGAGCTGGTCTTTTTTCCCAGCCGTTGTTTTATATGTTCCGCTCTCTTGGAAAACTCCGGGGAAAAAGTCGTATGTGGAGCTTGCTTAGAAAGAATAACGCCCCATCGCTCCTCCTTCTGTGTGTGCTGCGGCCAATTTTGTGAGGTTCCCCAGGAGCCGCATCTTTGTTCATCCTGTATCGAGAAGCGTCCCCCCTTTGCTCTGCATCGCTCTTGTGGAGCTTATAAGGGGGTACTTAAGGATGTAATTTTGTTGTTTAAATACCGGGGGTATAAGGTTTTGGGGAAGGAAATTGCGAGGTTTGCCGATTTGGCCTTAGCGGATGAAGAAGGGCTTTGGTGGGACGTGGATGCGTTGGTGCCGGTGCCTCTTCACCCCAGGAGAAAGAGACAGAGAGGATTTAATCAAGCCGGGATTCTCTCGCAAGAATTAGGCGAGCTCAGGGGGATTGATGTTCTGAAGGGTTCTTTAGTCAAAAAGAAAAATGTACCGCCCCAGACCTTTTTAGCCGGGTCGGAACGACGGGAGAATGTATCCGGAGCTTTCCGGGTGATCCACGCAGAAAAAGTGGTGGGAAAGAGCCTGCTCTTGGTTGATGATGTGTTTACAACCGGGGCGACACTGACAGAATGTTGTGAGGTTCTGAAAAACGCAGGGGCTAAGGAAGTGAGAGCCCTGACCATCGCTCAGGCCGGATAAAAAAAAAGGCCCGAGGCTTATGCCTCAGGCCTTTTAATGCTTCAGTTATTCCTTCGTGATTTTTTTTATGGGTTTTACCTTTTTTTCAGGCTTTACGATCGTCACTTTACGGGGCTTGGATTCCGATTTCTTGGGAAGGACAACTTTAAGCACACCGTGTTCATGCTCGGCTTTGATCTTTGTCTGGTCGACATAGTGGGGAAGACTGAAGGAACGGAAAAAGGAACCGTAAGCGCGTTCGATGCGATGAAAGTTCTCTTCCTGCGTCTCTTTTTCGAATTTTCTCTCACCTCTTAGTGTGAGGGTGTTTTCTTCCACCTTGATCTCGATGTCCTTTTCGTCGATTCCGGGGACTTCAGCGGAGAGTACGATCTCGTGTTCGGTCTCATATATATCCACGGCCGGTGTCCAACTGCTGCCGGCCATCTCTCTGTTCTCGGTCTGTCCAGGCACTGAGTCTTCGAACAGCCTGTTCATTTTTTCCCTTAAAGTAACCAGATCCCGGTAAGGATCCCAACGAATAATTGCCATTTTAAACCTCCAATAATCTGAGTACAATTACAATATAATACCTGAGTGCTATATTGTCAAGTTTGCTGGATTGATTATTTCTTTTTCTTGCGGAAGCCCTCAATAAGGAGAGTCACCTCTCCTTTTGGGGATTTTGTCTCCCAGAGCCGGCGCAGTTGGGTTGGAGTCCCTCTCTGGAATTCTTCGTGAAGTTTTGTCATTTCACGGGCAATAACGACCTTCCTCTCTCCTAAAACCGTATCGATGCTCTCGAGAAAAACAAGGAGTTTTCTTGCCGGCAGATAGAATATGAGAGTGGCCTTTTCATGAGAAAGAGTTTCCAGTAGGTTTATTGCAGCCTGTTTCTTGGGAGGCGGGAAGCCCAAAAAAAGAAAGCGATCGGTGGGCAGCCCTGCTGCCGAAAGGGCGGTGGTCACCGCCGATACCCCAGGGATGGGCACCACTTCGATACCCGAACGTAAGGCCTCGCGGATCAATGGGAATCCTGGGTCAGATATTCCGGGCGTACCGGCGTCACTAATCAACGCCACATCTTTCCCCTCCCTTAGCAGATGAATGATCTGGGGGATTTTCTGCTGTTCCCGGGGCTCATAATAGCTGATGAGCTTTTTCCTGAGGTCATAGCGCACGAGCAGCTTACGGGAATGGCGTGTATCCTCGCAGGCAATGTATGCCGCTTCCTTCAAGATCTTTAGTGCCCGGAAAGTGAGATCTTCCAGGTTGCCGATGGGTGTGGCAACGACATACAGTTTTCCCAGGAGAGTTTTGGAAGAAGCCTCGTCAGGCATGGGTCATTTATCCCGATCGTAAGGGAAAAGAAAATCGTGCCCCACAGTCCGGTATGAGATTTTTGCGATAGGTGGCAGGTGGCGCTTGAATTCCGAGTTTTTGATCAAACGAATGATCTTGTCCGTTTTGCCGGGATCGAACCCCGCTTCCAGGACCTCTGCGCGACTCTGTCTCAGGTCCGCAAGTTGATAGAGGATTTTATCGATTTCCTCATAGGTAAGCCCCAGTTCCTCTTCATCGGTCTGACCGTCCCAGAGTCCTGCCGTAGGAGCCTTTTTCAGAATCTTTTCCGGGATTCCGAGGTGGCGTCCCAATGTCCGGATTTGTGTCTTGTACAGATCCCCAATGGGGTTGATAGCACAGGCCATATCTCCGTGCAGAGTTCCGTAACCCAGGAGGAGCTCGGTTTTGTTGCTGGTTCCGATGATGAGCGCCTTTTCCCGCTCCGAGAAGTCGTAGAGGACGGACATCCTCTCCCTGGCCATCTTATTGCCTTTGAGTATGTGCTCTGCTGAGGGATGTGCGGCATAATAGGCGTCTACCGAAGGAGCGATGTCTATTGTATGGGTGCGGATCCCCAGCAGTTTGACCAGCTCTCCGGCATCGTCTTTATCCTGACTGAAGGTTTTCCCGTAGGGCATTATCAAACCGACTACGTGTTCAGGGCCAAGCGCCCGGGCCGCAAGGAAGGCGGAAACAGTGGAATCCAATCCGCCTGACAGTCCCAGGATACCATTGGCGAAGTTGAATTTGGTGAGCTCCTCCCGGATAAACTTGGTGAGGAGCTTCTCAATGAAAGGACCGTTAATCTTCATATTTTTGTATGACTCTTTTGAGAGCTTCCAGAATGATCTCCGGTTTGTTATCTCTCTTGTAAGGCCATTTTTTACGAATGGCTCGAATCTCATCCAGATCCAGGTCTTGAGTGAGCAGGACGTCATCGGTACAGTCGGCTCTGGTCAGCATTTTTCCGGTCGGACTGAATATAAAGGAGCCTCCTGCAAAAGCCTTCCCATCTTCAAATCCCACGCGGTTGCAGTAGAAAACGAAAGCGGTGGAAAAACGGGAAATGGTCTCTCCCATAAGCTCCCACATGTGACAGGTGGCGAAGACCTCCTCTCCCGATTCGGGAAATCCTCGGCCGGGAGCGGCGCTGATGACAATGATCAGGTCGACTCCTCCTGAAAAAAGCAGGTAGCTGGCTCCGTAGTGGAGAAAATCATAGCATATCATCAAACCCACTTTTCCGAATGGGGTGGGGAAGGTTAAAAAGTTTTTCCCTTGAGCGAAAAATTTTGCCTCCTCGAACATTCCGTAAGTGGGAAGGTAGACCTTACGGTGGATGTGTTGAACTTCTCCTTCCGAAAAATAGGCGGCGGAATTGAACAAAAGGCCGGTATCTTTGTCCTCAACAAATCCACACACAAAAGGAAGCCCACGGCTCAACTCTTTCAATTCCTGAAAAATAGGATCTTTCTCCGGAATGAGAGCCACTTCCCGTACCAAATCCTTCAGGGTATAGCCCGTCAGGCTGAGTTCCGGAAAGATCAGAAGTTCCACCCCGTCGTTTTTCGCCTTTGCGATTAGGCTCCGGTGCAGTTCGAGATTCTTGCTTACGTCGCCGAGGTGAGGAGTCATCTGTGCCAGCGCTACTTTCATGCCTGAAAAATTATCACAATTCCCTTTGCTTTGCAATTCCAGCTGCTACGACTAAAGGGTGACAGGAGTGAGTAGAGTTTGATTATTTCGCGGTCTTTTTATATAGTAAAACGGTAGAAAGCAATATGGAACATATAGGAATTCATCTTAAAAAAATCTTTCTTAAAAAAAAACAGGGACAGTTATATTTCCAGCGGGGCAGTGTACGCAAGCATCTTTATTTTAAAGAGGGGGAATTGGTCTTTTCCCGTACCAACGTCCCTCAGGAGCTGATCGGTGAGGTCCTTTTTCGATTGGGAAAGATCTCCAGCGACGTGTACAACAAGATCGATGAGTTCATCATCCCCAAGCGGAGTATCGGCGAGGTCATGATAGAGAACGATTTGATCTCCAAAGAAGACCTGAATGAGGGCTTGAAGTATCAGCTGCGTGAGGTTACGCTCAACATATTCTCGGCCTTCGATGGGGAGTTTAAATTTCGAGAGGCTGAACAATTTTCCGCAGAGACCTTTGACGTCTCGGTTCCAATCCCGGTTTTGATCGAGCAGGGGATACGCCGCATGAAGTATGCCCCCCAGTTGAAACAATTCCTCCAGGGGACGGTTCCAGCACTCAAGGACAGAGCCTTCTTTCTTCATCTCACCGAAGAGGAAAAAGAGGTCTACCATGCCATTAATGGAACCTCCTTGGCTCAATCCCTGTTCGACTCGTCGGAGTTTGGGGAATCTGTTTTTTGGAAGTCCTTGTATCTCTTTTTCTGTCTGGATCTGATCGAGCTTTTTGGGGAGCCCGGTACGGTAGCTGCGGGAACGGAGCCGGATCCTGCCGAAAATGAAGCCGCGATCGCGGATGAAAAGGTTCGGGAGGTCTTAGCCATGTTCGAAAGGCTCGCGTCCTTGGACTATTACCAAGTCCTTGAAGTGACTAAGGAATCCACAGCATCAGACGTAAAAAAAGCCTATTTTCAAATGGCACGCAAGTATCATCCCGACCTCTTTGACCGCGAGCTCCCCAGTGACGTCCGGAACAAGATCGATGATGTTTTTGACTTCATCACCAAAGGATATCATATATTAAGTGATGAGGATAAACGCCAAGATTATGACAAAAATCTGGAGAAAGTACCTGTCCAAGACCGGAGAAATGCGGACAAGCGGGCAGAGGTAAAAGTCCGTCAAGGGAAAACCCTGTATGACCAGACGCGTTGGGAAGAAGCCCAAGTCCTTCTCCAAGAAGCGATTCGGTTGGACCCCTACAAAAGTTCTTATTTTATGCTTTTGGCCATGACCCAATCAAAGATGCGGGAATATCATGAAAAAGCAGTCAAAAACTTCAAAAAGGCCATTGAGATGTCGCCCTGGCAGCCGGACGGCTATCTGGGTCTGGGCATACTCTATAAGCGCGAAGGGATGAAGGTCATGGCGGCGAAGTATTTAAAGAAAGCCCTCCAGTGCGATCCCGATCATCAAGCTACACAGAGGGAACTGGACGAACTCGACCCTAGCAAAAAAAAACGTGGATTGAAAGACGTGTTCTCTATGGATACACAAGAACTGAAGGGTATGTTTAAAAAAGATTTCTTCAAGAAGAAATAAGCTGGAGAAACTCTTCCTCTGTAAGCACTTCTGTTCCCATATTCTGAGCCTTCTGGAGTTTTGAGCCCGGGTCTTCGCCCATGATCAAATAATCGGTTTTAGCACTCAGAGATGTCGTGACTTTCCCCCCTTGAGCCTCGATCCGGCTGCGGGCTTCCTCTCGAGTTAAGCCGGAGAGAGTCCCCGTCAAGACGAAGGTTTTCCCTGCCAGAGTTTGTTCCTCTGTCGACTCTTCCCTTTTTAAGGAAAAATTGAGGCCGGCGTCCCTCAGTTTTTGGATCAACTCCTGGTTTTTCGGCTGTTGGAAGAAGAATACAAGACTCTGGGCTACTATTGGCCCCACGTCCTCAACTTCCACAAGTTCTTCTATAGATGCCTGAGACAAAACTTCCATCTCTTTGAAACGTGCGGCCAACACCTGTGCTGTTCTTTCTCCCACATGCCTGATGCCCAGGGCAAAGATCAGCCGAGGAAGATTTCTTTGTCGGGATTTCTCGATCTCATCTAAAAGATTCTGTGAGCTCTTCTGACCCATGCGTTCCAGTGTTTCCAGTTTTTCCAATTCCAGGTTATATAGATCAGCAATCTCCCTGATTTGGCCCTCGTTGAACAGTTGGTCGATCAGCGCTTCCCCCAAGCCTTCGATGTTCATGGCGCGACGGGAAGCGAAGTGCAGGAGGGATTCCCGCACGACTGCGGGACATGAGGAATTGACACAGCGCGAAACGACCTCCTCTTCAGGCTTGAATACCTGTGTGCCGCAGATCGGGCAGTGGGAAGGAAACACAAATTCCACCTCCCCGCCTGTGCGCTTTTCCTTCATGGCGGAGACGACCTTAGGAATGACATCTCCGCTGCGTTCGATCAGGACGGTATCGCCGATGCGTATGTCCTTCCTACGGATCTCCTCTTCGTTGTGAAGCGTGGAACGGCTGATGGTGATCCCGGAGAGTTTTACCGGCTCCAGGACTGCAACAGGAGTTAAGGCTCCGGTTCTGCCTACTTGAATGAGAATGTCGTTGATCCGGGTGGTAGCCTGTCGCGCTGGGAATTTCAATGAGATCGCCCAACGTGGGAACTTGGCTGTGTGTCCCAAGGAGTGCTGCTGCGCAGTCGAATCGACTTTGATCACGACTCCATCAACATCGTACTCAAGTTCGTCCCTTTTTTGGAGCAGCTCTGTGTAGAGGGCGGTGACCTCTTCCAGATTCTCGCACCTGCGGTTCCAAGCATTGGTTTTAAAACCCAGCTGGTTCAATGTCTGGAGGTTCTCCCATTGGCTTTCGGTTTCAGCTCCGGCGATATATGTAGAATAGAGCAAAGCGTCCAGTCTACGCTTAGCTACTTCTTTGGGGTCTAGAAGCCGGATGGAACCGGCCGCGGCATTACGGGGATTTGCGAACGGAGCTTCTTCCCTATCCTGGCGTTCCTGATTGAGATGCTGGAAGGAAAGGAAGGGCATATAGATCTCGCCCCTGACTTCTACTTCGCTTAGTTCAGCAATGGTAAGAGGCAGGCTCTTTATGGTCTTAACATTGTGGGTAACATCATCGCCTCTTTGGCCGTCGCCTCGGGTTATGGCTTGGGCGAACTTTCCCTCACGATAAAAAATCGAGATGCCCAGGCCATCGATCTTGAGTTCGACCACATAACGCAAAGGCTCATCGGGGATGAGCTTTCGAATGCGATCCTGAAAGTCGGTGAGTTCCTCTGGAGAATAACAGTTGTCCAAGCTGAGCATTGGGAGGCGATGCTCCACCGTGGTAAATCCTTCGATGGGCTGTTCACCCACCCGTTGAGTGGGGGATTCAGGAGTGATCAGTTCAGGATGATCCGCCTCCAGGGCTTCCAATTCTTTGACAAGCTGATCGTATTCGTAATCCGAAATTTGAGGATCGTTGTCCCGGTAGTACTTTTTTTCGTGATAGACGATCTCTTGGCGCAGCTTATCTAAACGTTCTTTGGCCTGGTCACGGGAGACAAGGTCGCTCACCTCATGTCCTCCTGGAAATTGGGATAGAACGATATTATATCAGTCTATTGAATACCGAGTTTCTGTTTGGCCTGTGCGATCCGTGTCTGAAACTTTTACAATTCTGACTGCTGCTGGGCCTGCAGTCCTTCGATGTCTTTCTCAGCCTTCTTGATGTTGGCCAGGAGTGTCTCTATTTCTTTCTTTTCGGCGTCGGAAAGATCATCCTCTTCTTTGTCCCCGTACTTACTGTTAAAGGTGTTGGTCATCTGTTCCAGGCTTTTGCCTTTTGTCTGGATGTTTTTTACAACTTGGTTGTATTGGGGATTCTGGCTGAAATAAAGACCCTCTGCGAGTTTCATAGCTTTTTCGGAATTGGCGGGAGAGAGGAAACTGGCTGCCAGCAGGTATTCAATGGCTTCATTGGCGACCGTGTCGTTGGAGTTTCCATTCGGGGCTAACAGAATTCCTAGATTATACGCGATCTCACCGGTCTTTCTCTTGTTGTAGGACTGCTTGTAATATTTGATGGCTTCGTTTTTCTTACCTGCGCGGTGCAGGGTCTTGGCGTAGAGCGTGATGCTCCCAAAATCGTTCAAAACGGGAACGGCAATGCTGAACGCCTTTTGAGCCGTGCCGTAATCTTTAGCTTCATAGGCGGATTTGCCCAACTGTGCCAAGCTGGTTGCAATCTGTTTGTTCTTGAGGATCCGGTAGGAATTCGAATAGGCATCCACGGCACTTTTGAGGTTGTTTTCCTTCTCAAAGGCCTGACCTTGGATAAAATAAGCGCTTCCACTCATCTGATTCCAAACTTGGGAGTTGCCGGCCTCTGCTGACTGCCCCTTGGCCGTATTGGCGATCTGTACTACTTGACTTGCGTAGGTCTTGGCTTGGGCAAGGTTATCGCCGGTGCTTACATACATGGCTGCCACGATCGTGAGGACTTGAGCTTTGGTGCTGGTATCCAATCCTCCGATCTTCAAGGCGTTCTCACCATATTTTATAGTTTCTGCCTGAGTCTTTCCGGGATATTGGGCAGTGCAGACCGTGGCGTTGGCAAAATTTTCATACTGATGGCCGCTTCCGCCATACTTATCCAACCAAGCCTTGAGCAGTTGAGCCCGTTGAGTGGGATCGTTTTTGGTCATGGCTGTGATATACTCATCATTGGCTGCGGTATCTTGGGCCGCCAGGGTGGAAAAAAGAACGAGTATCAATGCCGTTAGAGTTAGAGCTATCCTTTTCATTTGTATCCTCTCCTTGACAATTGATGTCTAATAGCTAATCAAAATAGCGTTTTAGCAAAAAAATGTCAACCTAATAGCTGTGATTGCATCAAACCATACAAGCTAGACTATATAATAGCAAAAAGCGTGCCAAATTTCCAGTTTTGCTGCTTTGAGATTTGGGATTCGATGGGTTACAATGACTGTATGAGTGTCCTCGCTAGCTTTCCTGAAGATTTTTTTCGGCTTACAGGGAAACCCTTAAAGAAATCTATCCCTCTCCGGCAGTACTCTCATTTTAAAATTGGTGGAGAGGCGGATTTTTTCTTCGAAGCGACCACGGAAGAAGAGCTAGTCCAAGCCGTCTCCTTCTCGAGACAGCAAAACTACCCCTTTTTTATCATGGGGGGAGGGTTTAATCTGCTGTTCGACGATGCAGGATTCCGTGGATTGATAATCCGTAACCGGATCACAGGGATTGAGACCTCGGGCGAAACGGAGATCACAGTTGCCTCTGGTACTTCCTTGAAATCGCTCCTGGAATTTTGCTTGAAAGAAGAACGAGGGGGTTTGGAGTTTTTGGTAGGAATCCCGGGAACGCTGGGGGGCGCGGTCTTCGGCAATGCCGGTGCCTTTGATCAGGATATCGGAGCTGTCATCAATCAAGCTCATCTGCTTACGCCCGCAGATGAAATCGAGAGGGTTGATCAGGCATTTTTTTCCTTTGCCTACAGATACAGCAGCCTGAAAAAAACGCCTCATATCCTCCTTGGGGCGACGCTTGAGAGTTTTGCCAAGGACCGTGGCCACATCGAATCCCTGCTTCAGACGTACCTGAAAAAACGTGAGAAAAAGCACCCTCCATGGGGCGTTGCCTGTGCCGGAAGTTATTTCAAAAACCCTCAGCTTTCCTCCGGAGAAAAGGTCCCGGCGGCTTTTCTACTGGATAATGCTGGAGTCAAAGGGATGCAGGTGGGTGATGCCGAGGTGTATTCCGGCCATGCCAATTTCATTATCAACCGCGGGAAAGCGACCTCAAAGGATGTAAAAGATCTGGCTTCCCGGCTTAAGGACCGGGTTCAAGAACGATTTGGAGTAGAGCTCAAAGAGGAAGTTATTTTTCTTCCAGCAGAGCCTGCATCTCCTTAAGCTCCTGCGGTGAGAGGCGCTCGGCCCTACCAGCCATCCTTAATGCTTCCGCTGCTAAATGAAGATAAATCTCCTTTTGTCCGGGGAAGGCCTGCAGTGCCTCCAAATGTTTTTTTAAAGTTATTTTATCCCCGCGGATTATAGGGCCGGTCAGAGCAATGGAGGTGTCAAATTCCTTTACGTTTTGTAAAGTTCCTTGGACGAGCGGAAAGAGCATGGCTGCAGCCTCTTCTTCGCTGTTTGTAAGCCTTCCCAGGAGCCTGACCGCGACGTCGAACAGCACGACCAAGAAGTTCGATGCCACGCTGCCGGCCGCGTGATAGAGAGGCTTATCCTCCGGCCTTAAAATCAGATGCTTTCCTCCCAGTGCTTGAGTGATCTCTTGGGCCATGCCCAAAGCCGGGGCACTTCCCTCCAGGCCAAAATAAATATCTTGGAAGGCCTGCGGTTTAAGGCTTTTGCTGGCGAAGGTCTGCATGGGGTGAAGGGAAGCGGTTTCAGCTCCCAATTTCCGAAGTGGCTCCAATGTGAGTGAGGAGAGCAGGCCGCTGCAGTGAAAAACAAATTTTTGGGACCAATCGTCTGAGGCTGAAGCCAGCCCGGCTGCCACTTGAGGGATGATGTCATCAGGAGGGGTCAAAAACACAATCCGGCCCCGCGAAGCAGCCTTGAGGTTGTCTGTGAATACATCCCCCTGACCGATCAGGCAACGGCTTTCCCGGCAGGATTTGAGCGACCGGCAGGACAAAGCTTTTACTATGTAACCCTGATGGGTCAAAGCTGTTGCCAGTGATGTTCCCAGTCTTCCTGCACCGATGATCGCTATGGTTTTCATTTATTTTTCCGGAATATCTCAGCCCAGTGCTTGATTTCCAAGGGTGAAGGGAACTCTTCCTGTTTTTCCATTTCTGCGCTTTCTCGATGTTCCCGTCGGGCGGCTTTGAGCTCACGCAGAAACTCTTCACATTTTATGCTTTTGGCCCCTTTCGCATGGGCATAGCGCCGGATCTCTCGATCGGAGCTCACCACAAAAAACTGTCTCAGGTCGGTTTCTTGAGAAATGATATCTTGAATGACCATGTCCGCATTCTCTTCGGCAGCAGGGGACCGGACAGAAAAAGGGATGCCTTGAAACTTCTCAGGTGCGAAATTGTCGTCAGGGGGGCCGTCGAAGACCAATATGACCCGTGTGTTTTTGACTTGCTGGAAGCTCAGCAGCCGTGAAAGAAGTCGATAACGGTCAACTCTGTTTTTGAGGCTGAGATCGGGCATATGGCCGAGCAGATTGTTTCCATCGATCAAATACGGCATGATTTAACCTGAATTATCCCAATGTCGCTATAACCTATAACCATTTAACTGTCATTGCGAGCCCCGTAGGGCCGAAGCAACCTCAGCATTATTGACATTTTTTATGACTAATCCTGGGCATAGTCGATGTCGATATGTTTCTAAAATTAGACGCTGGTCTTTTCTTATCTATAGAATGAAGAATTCGCCGGGTTTCAGGATAATGACTTCAGCCATATCCCCGACCTTGGATTTGAATGCTTCAGGATCAGCCATGACGATGGGGAAGGTGTCGAAATGAATCGGGATGACCTTTTTGGTTCGACAGAATTCAACCGCCTTGGTGGCGGAGTCTATTCCCATGGTATAGCGATCACCGATGGGAATGAAGCTCAGGTCCGGGCTGAAGAACTCACCCACAAGTTTCATGTCATAGGTTAATGCTGTGTCTCCGGCATGGTAAAGGGACTTCCCATCCACTTCTACCACCACGCCGCTGGGATCACCGCTTTCGGCGGAATGAACGGCCTGAACCATATGGATCCTTACTCCGTGCGATTCAATCGTTCCCCCGATATTCATACCCTCAGTTGGAATCCCCTCAGCCTCAGCCTTAACCGCGACCTCATGGATCGACACCAGGGTTGCGCCGGTCTGTTTGCAGATAGGGAAGGCATCACCTAAGTGGTCACCATGATCATGAGTGACGATGACCAGATCTGCCTCGGTGGCTTCCTCCGGCCCCATGCTGGCGGCGGGATTGCCGGTCAGGAAGGGATCGATATATATGGTCTTGGATGCTTCGATCTTTACGGCTGAATGTCCTAGCCAGGTTATTTTCATAATCTTTCCTCCTTTATTATTCATAAAAAATGTCGATATTATTATAACTAAAAAAGTTTAAGATTGTTACGCTAAACTCAACGCTAGCATTTGAATCATTTCGTGAATACACTAATGGTGATTGAATTAAGTAAAATAACAATACAGCATGATTATCCAGGAGGCCAGCTCATGCGGCGTCCACCCAGGAGGTGAAAGTGAATGTGGAAGACGTCCTGTCCGGAATCCCTGCCTGTGTTCAGGACGATCCGGAATCCGCTTTCCGAGATGCCTTTCTTCTCAGCGATATCGCGGGCCGTTGACATCAGATGACTGATAAATCCCATCTTCTCTTCAGGGATGTCTTTTAGGGAAACGTAATGCTGCTTGGGGATGATCAGGGTGTGCACCGGTGCTTGAGGATTGATATCATCGAAAGCAAAAATGAGATCGTCCTCGTAGACGGCCTGGCAGGGGATCTCGCCTTTGATGATCTTACAGAAGATGCAATCACTCATGGATTTACTCCCGGAATCGTTCGATGTGGGCTCCGAGAGCATTGAGTTTTTCCTCGATCCTTTCGTAGCCTCTATCCAGATGATGGGCGTCGTTGATGATGGTCTCTCCGGATGCGATCAGGCCTGCCAGTACCAGCGATGCCGAAGCCCTCAGATCTGTCGCCGTCGTTTCCGCGCCGGACAGTTGGGTTTTCCCAGTGACGATAGCTTTGTCTCCTGTGACCTCGATGTTCGCTCCCAGGCGCAGGAGTTCATTGATATGAGAGAATCTGCGGTCGAAGATGGTCTCTGTGATGATCGAGGTGCCTTCCACTTGGGTCATCAGAACTGTAAACTGCGCCTGCATATCGGTGGGAAAGCCAGGGAAGGGAGAGGTGGTTATATCCTGAGGCCTCAGGCCGGGATTGTAGGTCACCTTCAGGGTTTGATTGCTGATCCTTTCGATATTGACCCCCGAATACATCAGCCTTTCCAG
>JAUWSR010000262.1 GCA_030609975.1 Acidobacteriota bacterium
ATTCAAAAGGTTTTCTTTCTCAGGGACATCCAGGGGAGGCAGCTTGTAGGCTCTTTTTCCCTCGTCGCTCATTTTGTATATCAATGGTTCGCGGATCATTTTATATCCTCAAAGGTTGGACCGTTCGGCAAACGGTCCCTACAGGACAAGATATCGGCTCATTTTGATTCATTTCAAAACCTCATCCAAGCGGCTTACGAATCGATCGATATCTTCTTTTTTATGCACCTCGGTCACACATACCAAAGCGCAGTTTTTCAGTTCCGGATAATATTCCTCTACACCCAATCCGGGGATAACGCCTTGGGCTTTCAGATCTGTTTTGATCTCTGACCAAGCCTTGGGAAACTCCAGTACAAATTCGTTAAAGCCGTTCCCGGAAAACCTGAGTTTTACTCCAGGAAGGGCGCACAGTTTTTCACGCGCATAAGCGGCCTTTTGCAGGTTGTGCCAGGCTAATTCCCGCAGACCTTCTTTGCCCAGTGTTTCCAGATAGATGGCGGCCCGCAGCATACAAAGCGCTTGGTTGGTGCAGATATTGGAGGTAGCACGCTCCCTCCGGATATGCTGTTCTCGAGTAGATAACGTCAAAACAAAGCCGGTCTTGCCTTCAACATCTTTGGTTTTCCCCGCGATACGACCGGGCAGCTGCCGGATAAATTCCTTGTGACAGGCCATAAAACCCAAAAGCGGGCCTCCAAAACTTACAGGCAAGCCAAAGGATTGGGCTTCTCCTGTGATGATGTCCACGCCCAGGTTTCCGGGGCCTTCCAGGATCCCCAAAGAGACGGGTTCTGTAACCACCGCCGCAGAGAGAGCTTTTTGCGCATGAGCCAGCTCAGATATTTTAGCTGCGTCCTCGACGACTCCGAAGAAGTTAGGTGTCTGGAAGATCACAACGGAAACGTCCTCTCCCAGCTTAGTGTCCATCTCTTCGAGATTCAGCTGCCCCGAGCCCAGATAGCCCACCTCTTCAATCTCGATCCCAAGATTCCGGGTATAGGTCAAGATGGTCTCACGGTAATGGGGATGCAGAGAGCGCGCCGTCAACACCTTGGTTCTGCGATTAAGCCGGCTGGCCATCAACACAGCCTCAGCGGCACCGGAAGCTCCATCGTACAAAGACGCATTGGCGATATCCATCCCGGTCAGCTGGCACATCAGCGTCTGGAATTCAAAGATCACCTGCAGGGTTCCCTGACTTACTTCCGGCTGATAAGGTGTATAGGGGCTTACGAATTCCCCCCGGCTCGACAGGTAATCTACGACAGCCGGAATAAAATGGGCATAGGTTCCGCCACCCAAAAAAGACAGATAATCCGGGTAAAGGTTTTTGGCGGCGAGGTCCTCAAAATAGGCTTGGAGATCAGCCTCTGCCAGAGGTCCCGGAACCTTGAGAGGATGTTTAAGTTTAATAGACTCGGGAATGGATTGGAACAGCTCCTCAAGAGAGGAAACACCGATCTTCTCCAGCATATCCCGTTTTTCATGGTCACCAAGAGAAATATAGCTCATTCGAACACTATCCTTTGGGGAAAATTAGGGCCGGGAGAGTTAGGTCTCCAGACCATCGACAAACTTTTCATATTCGGTGACAGACATCAACTTCTCTAATTCAGCTTCATTTTTAAGCTTGATACGGAGGATCCAGCCTTTTCCATGGGGATCTTCATTCACCCACTCAGGAGAATCATTCAGGCCCTCATTGACTGCTGCCACCTCTCCGCTGACAGGAGAGTAAATATCAGAAACCGCTTTCACGGACTCGATAACCCCCAGAGACTGATGAAATTCCATCTCTGCCCCCACGTCAGGCAGCTCTACGTACACCACATCTCCCAGTTGTTTTTGAGCGAAATCCGTAATGCCTACCGTGGCTTCACCGCCTGCAACTTTTATCCACTCATGATCTTTAGTGTAATAGAAATTATCAGGATACATCCTTACCTCCTTCCCCATTCAGTAATCACGTTTATAAAATGGTAGAGGGACGACCCGGGCAGCGACCCGTTTCCCCCTGACTTCGATGTCTATTTCCGTACCTTCTTCCGTATACTCCATGGGAAGATAGGTCAAGCCGATGCTTTTTTTGAGATAGGGAGAGAAGGTTCCGGATGTGACCTCAGATACTTTTTCCTCTCCGATATATACGGGATAATGGGAACGTGCGATCCCGCGGTCGATAAGCTCAAATCCGGCGATTCTTTTTTTGATGCCCTCTTCTTTCTGCTGAAGCAGGACCTCTCTACCAAGAAAATCACCTTTTTTGAATTTAACCAGCCACTTCAAGCCGGCTTCCAAGGCAGTGGTGGTATCATCGATATCGTTGCCGTAAAGCATGAGACAGGCCTCCAGGCGCAGGGTGTCACGAGCGCCCAATCCCACAGGTTTGATCCCATAGCTCTCCCCGGTTTCGATCAGGGCATCCCAGATAACTCCAGGAGTCGCCGAGGTGGTGTAGACCTCAAAGCCATCCTCTCCCGTGTAACCTGTTCGGGACACCATGGAAGGAATCCCGGCCACTTCACCATGCGCGACAGCGAACGATCCCATTTCATCCAGGGGCAGATCGTTGAGATTTTTCAAAATGTCCTGGGCATTTCGCCCCTGCAGAGCAATTTGGCTGTAATCGTCGCTCAGGTTTTTGACTTCAACCTCAAAACCGGCTTTGTTTTTTTCGATCCAGGCGAAATCCTTGTCGGCGTTGGCCGCATTGACAACCAGAAGATACGTATTTTCATCCAAACAGTAAACCAGGAGATCATCTACAAATGTCCCCTTGGGAGTGGTCAGCGCAGAGTACTGGGCTTTGGTGGGACTGGTGCGGGCGGCATTGTTGGGTGTGAGATGCTGCACATAATCCAAAGCTTGAGGGCCTAAGACCAGGATCTCACCCATGTGGCTTACATCGAATAAACCGGCTTGGTTGCGGACAGCGAGATGTTCTTCGATGATTCCGGAATATTCCACCGGCATCTCCCAACCAAAGAACTCGACCATCTTCCCATTGAGTTTTATATGGTTATTGTGTAGTCGCGTTTTTTTCATCCGTATCCTCTCAGCAATGAAAGATAAAAATTATCACATTATGTGGGTTCATTCAAGGTATTTCCGCCACTAAGAACAATTAGGGGATGGTTGCTCTCCAGTCGGATTTTTAACGCCATTTTCTATCAGTTTTTTTCGGCACTGCGGAACTCCGCATGTTAATACCCATCACGCTACTTTGACCTTAGATTCATAGCAACCGCACACTTATCATATCGTGCTCACAACAGTCCTCGTGCCCGACTTCGTCGGGTTCCCTCAAAAAACATATCGGAAAGGCTCAATCCTCCAATGTCGCTCCTCTAATTCCTAAATTCCTTCTCTAAAAAAAAATATCTGCTAGTCTTGAATATATAATAACTTGCCCATAGGGAACAATTTGCTATAATTAAGAACCAATCATGCTAAATCTGAAATCACGGCTCAAAAACGACATCCATAACCTGCTCAAAGACCGGTATCCGCTGGACCTGGAAAGGATCGAGCTTGGCTACACACCTAATATCAGTATGGGGGATCTGGCTCTGGCATTCCCTTTTCAGTTGGCCAAAGAGCTTAAACGAGCGCCGCGGGACATCGCCCAGGAGATCGCACCACAACTCTCTACCCTTGAGGGTGTGGATAAATGTGAGATAGCGGGTGCCGGCTACCTCAAACTTTTTTTGGACCGCACCCAATACTTTGTACATAGGCTTAAGACCGCCGGCGTCTCCACTCTTTCGCCAGAGGAAGACAAGGTCATTGTCGAACATACCTCGATCAACCCCAATAAGGCCGCTCACATCGGTCATCTGCGCAATTCCACCTTGGGAGATACGTTGGTCCGTATCGTTCACTACAAGGGTGAGCGCCTTGAGATCCAGAATTATATCGATGACACCGGGGTTCAGGTGGCAGATGTGGTCTTCGCATTTATGGAATTGGAAAAAAAGAGCCTGGAGGAGATAAAAGCGATCCCCGGTAAATTCGATTTTTACTGTTGGGACCTATATGCCCGGGTCGGCCCCTATCTGGAAAAGAACCCGGATGCGAAACAGCGCAAGAACGAGATCCTGAAACGAATAGAGGAAGGTACCGATCCGGAAGCCGAGATCGGTTTCCACATCTCCCGCCGCATCCTCAAGGCTCATCTGGATACCATGTACCGATTGGGCATCACCTATGACCTGCAGGCCTGTGAAAGCAGTATCATCGGACTCAAATTCTGGGAAAAGGCCTTCAGCCTGCTCAAAGAGAGGCAGGCCATCTATTTTGTGGATGAAGGGCCGAACCAAGGCTGCTGGGTCATGAAACTCGAGGATGGCCAGGAGCAGGAGAAGATCCTGGTCCGCTCCAACGGCATTGTTACCTACACCGGCAAGGACATCGCTTATCAGCTCTGGAAATTCGGGCTCTTGGATGGGGATTTTTATTACGAGCCTTTTGTCGAGCAGGGCGACCACACTATCTGGATCACAAATTCTCAGCCACCTTCTCAGCCGGAATCCCCGGCTCCGGAATTCGGGCATGGCAGCGTGGTCTACAATGTCATAGATGTACGGCAGTCCTATCCGCAGAAGATCGTGGCCCAAGGCCTGAAGTCCCTAAAGTACGAACGCCAATTCGAGCGGTCCATCCATTTTTCCTATGAGATGGTGGCCCTTTCTCAGGAAAGCCTGCAGGACTTGGGGCTGGTGGTGGCGGAAGAAGACCAGGAACGGGATTTCCTCGAGATGTCGGGCAGGAAAGGCCTGGGCATCAAAGCGGACGATCTTTTGGACCGGATGGAAGAAAAGGCCCTGGCCGAGGTTGAGCAACGCAATCCGGAGTTCTCGAAGGAACTCAAACAGGATATCTCCCACAAGATCGCCATAGGTGCCCTGCGGTATTTCATGCTGAAATACGCCCGCAACTCTGTGATCGTGTTCGACTTCGCAGATGCGCTGAGTTTTGAGGGCGAAACCGGCCCCTATCTTCAGTACACGGTGGTACGGATCAACAGTATCTTCCGAAAACTTAAGGATGTGGACGGTTTCACCGAGGAGAGCTTGGAAACACTCATCCAGAAAAGTGATTTCCCTCTGGAAAGCTTGTCTGAGAGCGAAGCTTCAGATTTCTGGGAGCTCGTACTATACGCCTCCCAACTGGATGAGGAAGTGCTCCATTCCCTGCATTCCCTGGAGTTTTTGCACCTGGCCAAATACACCTTTAACCTCTGTCAAAAGTTCAACGGTTATTACCACAAATACTCCATACTGAACGAGAAGGATCCGGATCTAAAGGCTATGCGCATCGCGACCATCGCTTTCATCCGCGAAACGCTTAACACCGCTCTGGAACTCATGGGCATCCCCCAGCCAGACCGGATGTAAGGTCCGTATGATTAAGGTC
>JAUWSR010000097.1 GCA_030609975.1 Acidobacteriota bacterium
AAAAAAGCCTCCGGGGATCTTCCCAGCGGCATAAGTGTTCTCACGGTAGTCGACCGTAAGCGGCAGAAAAGGCTTTGTCTCTTTCTGACCTTTTTTTGAGCAGGCGGAAACAAACATCACCGTGTCTCCATAACGGAGCAGGGCGGTTCCATCAGCCTGACGTCCGAGTTTGTTAAGTTCGATGGTTAAAGTACGATTGTTGATTTCTAAACTGATTTGATGATGTGACATGATTAATTATTGTGGAAGCTTACTTTCTGAGATTCAGCTTCTTTATGAGATTTTCGTAGCGTTTGGGATCCTTATTCTTGAGGTATACAAGAAGTCTTTTTCTCTGACTCACCAGTTTTAAAAGTCCACGTTTGGAATGATGGTCCTGTTTGTGAGTTTCAAAATGCTTGGATAAATAGTTGATCCTGCTGGTGATCAGAGCGATCTGAACCTCCGGCGATCCTGTATCTTCAGGATGGGTTTTGTTGTCGTTTATGACTTTGGTTTTCGCTTCTTTTGTGAACACGAGATTTTTCTCCTTCTATAGTTTCTTCATACTATCAAAGAACGGCAGAAAAGTAAATTGCTTAAAAACCGTAATCGATAGATATTGTGAGGGTTAGACTGAATCTTACGAAGATAGGGTTTTTTTACGCTTGAGGAGCTGTCTGGCATATTTAGAATCCATTCCTCCCATCTGTTCTTCGACCTCTTTAAGCTTGGCTTCGATCTCGGCCAGAGTCATCCGGTTGATCTTTTTCTTGGCCGGAGGCTCGGCCGAGGGCTCGGCAGGAGCAGAAGGCTCTTCCGCTTTTGCTTCCGCTTCCGGCTGGGGCTCGGGTTCCTTTTTGGGTTCAGGCTCAGCTTTTGTCTCAGGTTCTGGCTCAGGCTCGGGTTCTGGTTTAGACTCGGGTTCTTGATCCGGTTTGGGTTCAGGCTTAGCTTCAGGTTCCGGTTGGGGTTTTTCCTCTTTTACTTCTTCCTTTACTTCTTCTGTTATTTTTTCCTTTATCTCTTCCTTTTTGGATTCATCCGATTCTTCAATCGGAGGTTTTTTGTCTTCAGGCTTTGCCTCAGGCTCAGTGCCTTTTTCTTTTTTTGCTTCAGTGGTTTCTTTCTTTTCGTCTTCCATTTTATTCCTTCCTCGCAAGCCTGCTAATCAGCTTGTCAAATAACCACCGTAGGATATCAGATTTTACAAAAAATTAAAAATGATATTTAACCTGGATTATTCACGAGTTGAGATCGCCGTGGTAGGTTGGGATGGGGCAAGGCGCAAAGGAGAGCAATCTGACCGGGGCTGGATTTTGTGCCTTAAAACAAGTACTATTCTGGGGATAATGTATTTCCTCTATTCCTGTCTGATGTTTTTATTCGTGTTGGGTTATTTTCCGCTCTATTTTATAAAGCTGCGATTGATCCGCAAACAGCCCCTGCATCTAAGGGAAAGAATGGGGCTATCGCTTGTTACTCAATCTAAGAAAACGAAGTCTTTTTGGATCCACGCTGTCTCTGTAGGAGAAGTGCTTTCTCTACAGGGATTGGTAAAGCGCCTGAAATACACTTATCCGGAATGGAACATCTATCTATCCACCTTAACACACTCGGGCTATAGACTCGCTAAGGAAAAGATGGCGAGCGTAGACCGCATTCTATTTGTCCCGCTCGACTTTAAATGGATCGTGCGGCGCTTTTTTAAACTTCTTGATCCCAATGTCTTCATTCTTGCTGAATCGGAATTCTGGCCAAATCTGCTACGTGAGGCCCAGAGGCATACGCAGGCTGTGTTGCTTGTGAACGGCAGGATCTCTCAAGGATCGTGCCGCCGCTACCAGAGTGTGCGAAGCTTGATGCGGAAAATATTACGGAATGTGAATCTTTTCCAGGTTCAAACCGAGGCGGATAGAGAAAGGTTGATCGCTATCGGCGGAAATCCTGATCAGATCGAAGTGACGGGAAACCTCAAAACAGAGGTCGAACTCCCAGAATTGAATGGGGAAGACCGTGCCCGCCTGAAAAAGTCCTTGGGTCTGCCCGCTTCCCAAAAGGTGATCATTGCCGGCAGCACGCATCGGGGGGAAGAGCTTCCTCTACTAGAAGCTTTTGTCCAG
The DNA here is from genome assembly GCA_030609975.1 of Acidobacteriota bacterium. Taxonomy (GTDB): domain Bacteria; phylum Acidobacteriota; class Aminicenantia; order Aminicenantales; family Aminicenantaceae; genus JAUWSR01. The sequence continues at coordinate 2,103 of JAUWSR010000097.1, forward strand.
GCGCGAAAGCAGCAAACAGACCGGTGTTTGATCTTGGCTCCCCGGCACCTGGAGAGGGTTAGGGAAGTGGAAAAACTGGCAGTTGATCTGGATTTGAAGGTGACACGTCGTACTGCACTCTTGGAACATCAAACCTGGGAAGTGCTCATCCTGGATACACTGGGAGAATTAGCGCGGCTGTATGCGGTGTCCGATATCGCGTTTATTGGAGGCAGCCTTATTCCCTGGGGGGGACAGAACCTGCTCGAGCCGGCTTTTTATGGAAAGCCGATCTATTTTGGCCCTTATATGGACAATTTTACTCATTTGGCGGAGATGTTTGTGAATAAAGGGGCTGCGCTTGTTATCCATAACGAAACGGAATTGTTGAATATGTATCTTATGCTTGATGAAGCCAGGCTGCAGGTCATGGGGCGCACAGCCCGCGATACGCTGCTTTCCCTTCAAGGAGCCACACCTAAAGCCCTTGAGGCGATAAAGAGCCTCATGCAAGCTTAGGCCGACAAAATTCGCCGCGGGATCTGCGAGCTCAGCCCGATCAGGATCTTATAGTTAGAAGTATCAGCCCAAACAGCGAAGTCGTCAGCGGTAATGGTCTGGCCGCCTTGAGACCCGATCAGGATGGTCTCTTCGCCGGGTGAAACCGCTAAATCTGAAGGTAACCGCACGATCAGGTGATTAGCGGTAACAGAGGCAATGATGGGGCATTTTTTTCCCCTGACCAAAACTGTCCCTTTATCTACCGCCGCGGGCGGGATACCGTCGGAATAGCCTACAGGCAGGACTGCGATATTTTCCCGGTTTTGGGCCTTGTAGGCTCGGTGGTATGAGACCGAATCTCCCGGTTTGAGAGATCTGACTTCCGCTATCCGGGTTTTAAACTGGAGTACCGGCTTCAGTTTGAGGCTGTTTTCCTGGGCGCTCTGACGATTGGGATAATATCCATACAGCGCTATCCCCGGTCGTATCATATTTAGATAAAATTCGTTTGAGGAGAAGATGCCGGCACTGCTGGCTGCATGTATGTAAAGAGTGCTCGAGCTTGTGTTGTTCAAATGTGTACAGACATCCAAGAGACGCTTCAGCTGTTCTCTATCGAAAACCTCATCTTCTGTTAAGGTCGTGGATATTCCCTGTATCTGCAGTTCTTGATAAGCCTGTAGTTTTTGAAGATATGCAGGGGCTTCTAAGTAGGGGACGCCCATACGGTTCATTCCGGTGTCGATGTGGATGTGGACTCTTGCCCTTTTATTTTGCTTGCGCGCAGCAGCAACGAGGTGTTCGTATCCGTAAGATGAGAGGAACTGCCCGATGTCGTAGTGAACGAGTTCCGCACAAGCCCGAGGGTGTAATGGGCCGAAGTTGTACACAGGGCAAGCCACACCGGATTTTTTCAAGTCAAGTGCTTCCTGGATTTTACATACCATGAGAGCATCAATGTTCGCTCTATCGAGATACCGCCCAACTTCCAACAGCCCATGTCCATAGGCATTGGCTTTGATAACGGCCATGATGGGAACCTTTACACGACTTTTGATCCTTTCCAGGTTCCAATTCAGATGATCCATATTGAGTTCGATCCAGGATTCGTGGCTTTCGGAAGTCGCTTGTGGGCGCAGGCGGGGACTACGGAGCCGGCCAGGTTTGGATAGACCTCTATCCGGGAGCAGGCTGAGTCCGGAAAAAACCATGAATTTGCGGCGTGATATTTTCATACAGGGCCCTCCTTTGCTCTGGACTGGCTTATATTCCACAGCAGTTCTTGTATTTTTCGCCGCTGCCGCAGGGACAGGGCGTATTGCGTCCCGGTTTTGCTTGAGGACAGGGCGATGTTTTCAGAAATCTGTGATAATCGCTGGCCGGCTGTCCTTCCCGGAGGCATTCCGCCATGGCGCGGAAATAGGGATGAGCAAACTGAAAGAAAAGTTTGTATCCTTCACAAAGATAATTGAGCCCCGCTTCACCTCCCGGAGCCTTGAGAAAGCGGTGGCCAGGGCAGCCTCCGTTGCACATTTTCAGGTAGCGGCATTCCCGGCAGTACAGGGGGAGTCCGCTTCGTTTCTGTTCTCCAAATTCTCTTTGGAACTCTCCATCGAGCATGGTTGAGACGGGAGAGTCCATGAGATTTCCCAGATAATGGGGCTTAAATACAAAATGATCGCAGCTGTAAAGATCACCGTTGTGTTCCAGCGCAACCGCCCGACCGCAGGTTTCAGCATGAACACAGAGAGAGGCCGGAAGGTTCATGAAAAGTCCGAGGAAGAGATCGAAGAATTGAACATAGATCTCTCCAATATCATTTTCCAACCAACGCTCGAATACTCCTATTAAAAAGCGGCCCCATTGACGTGACCCTACGGACTCTGCTTTGATGCTGCCATTTTCTTCCCGTTCAACAATGGGGATGAACTGGAAAAATCGTGCGCCGATTTCTTTGAGAAAATCATAGGTGGGATGAGGCTGATCCCCATTGATGCGTGTAACAACGGTCAGAGTGTTGAATTCCACGTTGTGTTTTTTAAGAATCTCCAACCCGTGCATAACCTCGCGAAAGGACCCGCGACCGGTGGGAGCAATGCGAAAGCGGTCATGGATCTTTTCCGAGCCGTCGATGCTGATCCCGACTAAAAAAGACTCATCGTGGAGGAAATGCCCCCATGCATCATCCAGGCGTGTCCCATTGGTCTGGATGGTGTTGAGGATGGACATGTCTGGGCGCTGATACTTTTTTTGGAGAGCCACCGCCTTTTTATAAAAAGGCAAACCGAGGAGGGTGGGTTCGCCGCCCTGCCAGCTGAAGTGGATCTCCTGCACCGATTCAGGCTGAGATTCAATATACTGTCGTGTGAAATTATCCAGAACCTCGTCTGGCATACGGAAATCCTCTTTGTTAGGGTAGAGAAGAGTCTTAGGAAGATAGAAACAGTAGGTACAATTGAGGTTACAGACAGCGCCGATGGGTTTTACGATGATGTGAAAAGGAAGCTTCGAGGGGATTATATTTGAGAGTGTGTTGTGTGACATAGCTTCTCTTGCATAAAGAATAATGAATTTTGAAATTGAAGTAAAATTTTAATGACGGAACAGGCGACAATACAGGGTAGACAACCTTCTTTTTATCCATTATAGTCATCTAATCTGAATAATATTTAATTAATCTGGATTGGTCACGAGTTGATATTGTTTTTGTTGGACACCGTATCGATATTGGGATAGTTCAGGTTAAATTGGATTTGAGGAGGACAAATGGCTAAGAATATCACTCGCAGAGAATTTATAAAGCATTCATCCCGTATGGCCGCTTTTGCCGGCCTGGGAAGCTGTGGCATCCTGAACTCCGGATGTGGATCCAAACACGAATATGACCTCTTGATCAAAGGGGGTAGAATATACGATGGACTGGGACATGAAGCCATTGAGACGGATATCGGCATCGTGGGAGATAAAATTGTAAAGCTTGGGAGGATACCGAGCTCCAAGGGAAGAGAAATTATCGATGCTCGCAATCTATCTGTCTGTCCCGGATTCATCGATGCCCACGATCACTCTGACGTCAACCTCTTCGTAAACGCTAAGGCGGAAAGTCATGTGAGACAGGGGATAACCTCTGTTGTGAGCGGCAACTGTGGCTCTTCCCCTTTTCCTGTTTCGGATGAGGTTTTTGAGGAAAGCCAGGCTGCTTTAAAAGAGGCATACAACCTGGATCTGACTTGGAGAGATACAAAGGGTTTTTTGGCCCGTCTGGAAGAATCCGGCATTGCTCTGAACTATTCAACATTCGTAGGGCAGGGGACGATACGGGGAGCTGCCATGGGTTTCAATGACCGCCCGCCCAAACCAGAAGAATTGGAAAAAATGAAGCTTTTTGTGGCCGAAAGCATTCAAGCTGGAGCACTGGGGCTTTCAACCGGTTTGGAGTACGCCCCCGGTAGTTTTGCCCAACCGGAGGAGATTACGGAATTGTGTCGTGTCGCCGTTGCCAGCGGAGGGATGTATTCCTCTCACATGAGAGATGAAGGCGATTTCTTAATGGAAGCTCTGGATGAAACCATCAATGTTGCCCGTGAAACCGGAGCGAATCTACAGATCTCTCATTTTAAGGTCGCTTATCCTAGGAACTGGCACAAGGTGGATGACGCCTTAGCAAAAGTGGAGGAGGCCGCCCGGCAGGGGATTTCGATCTTCTGTGACCGCTATCCTTATATCGCCGGTTCAACCGGTTTCAGCAGCTTCAACTTCCCGCTTTGGGCTCTACAAGGAACAACGGATGAGTTTTTAGCACGTTTGAAGGATCCGACTCTCGAGAGCAGATTGCGTGAATATGTCGATGAGCGTGAAAAGAAACTTGGATCTTGGGACAAGGTTGTGATTTCTTTCGTGGCTACTGAAAAGAATAAAAAATATGAGGGCCGCAGTGTACTAGACGGGATGAAGGAAACCGATAAAGACGCATTTGAATTTATGCGTGATCTCATGATCCAAGAAAAAAATCGTGCCGGGCAGATCATCTTCATGGCCACGGAAGAAAACCTGAAAAAGATCCTGTCGCATCCTTTGGTGGGGATCGGTTGTGATGGTTCCGCCCTGGCGCCTTATGGACCCCTGGGAAAGGGAAAACCACACCCCCGCAGCTATGGGACTTTTCCCCGTGTTCTAGCTAAATATGTCCGAGGAGAAAAAATACTTCCCATGCCCGAGATGTTGAAGAAAATGACCTCGATGCCTGCTCAAAAATTCGGGTTTTCTGGAAGAGGAGTCCTGCAAGACGGTTTCTTTGCCGACATCGTGGTTTTCGATGAAGATCGGGTTCAGGACATGGCCACCTTCAAGGAACCGCATCAATACCCCGAGGGGATTGACTATGTGCTGGTAAACGGCAAGCTTGTTGTCAATCGAGGAGTACACACTGGGCAGTTGCCCGGGCGCATCCTGCGGTCCAGCCAGCCTTGAAATCATGAAAAAAGCAATCCTGCTCATCGCTCTCTTCGTGATTCCTCTCTGCGCTGTACAAGATGTACCAAAAACCGAGTTGCCCCCCTTTAAAGCTACCTTGGAGTACAGAGCTCTACAGCCGGGTGAGGTGGTTCGCGTAAGCCTGAAAAGCCACTTGGATATACGACAGGCCCATGTCCGCTTCCTGGAGAGGAAGTACCCGCTTTGGAAAACTCCAGATCCTCATATATATATGACATTCATCGGTCTTGATCTCAATATGCAACCCGGAGACTATCCCTTGTCTGTTTCCGTACTTTTTGAAGATGGAGCTCTGCATACTTCAACCAAGCAAGTTCAGCTCCTGGAGAAGGAATTCCCCGTTAAAAAACTCTGGGTGGACGAAAAATTCGTCACACCTCCTGCAGAGGAGTTAGAAAGGATCAAAACAGAATCCGCTCTTCTGGGCTCGATCTTTGCGATCTCCTCATCACGCTGGTTGGGCGAGGGGTCGTTTATTATCCCTTCACCCGGGACGGCGGCGCCGAACTTTGGAGAGCGTAGGTATTTTAACGACCAGCCGCGCTCACCGCACAGTGGAGTGGACATCTCATCTCCTCTGGGTACCCCCGTAAAGGCTGCTAATGCCGGGCAGGTGGTCCTGGCTGATGATCTCTATTATGCCGGCAACACGGTCATCATCGACCATGGCTTGGGCATGATTTCCTTTTACTGCCATTTTTCTGTCATTCGGGCAAAAAGGGGAGACCGGGTCCATAAAGGGGATATCATAGGAGAAGTGGGGGCGACAGGCCGAGTCACCGGTCCTCATCTGCATTGGAGCGTTCGTGTTCGCAACAGCCGTGTGGATCCTTTTTCACTTCTGGCTCTCGACCTTTCTAAATGACCTGAATCATTCATAAAAGCTGCCAACACTTGTATTGCCTAAATCCCTTTTTCTAATGTTGGCATCTTTTACCCTTCGGGCGAGCCGATCTCAGCACATCGACTGCGTTGCGGTCCATTCGATGTAGATGACTACACCTCATGTGCCGCTTCCTTGTCGCTTTACTAATCTCGGCCCGTGACTAATCCAGGCGTCTGAATTATTCATAAAGCCTGTTGACACTCCTGATGAAATAAAACAAGACTAAAATGTCAACAGTCTTTACCCTTCGGGCGAACCGATCTCAGCACATCAACTGCGTCGTGGTCCAATCGCTGTAGTTGACTACAGCTCATGAACCACATCCTTGTCGCTGCACCAACCTCGATCCGTGAATAATCCAGGTCCTGAATTATTCCACTGTTGACACTCCTGACGAAATAAAACAAGACTAAAATGTCGACAGTCTTTACCCTTCGGGCGAGCGGAACTGACAACATGTGTTTAGTTCAATTTTCAGGCCACATACCTGATACTTGTTATGTAATAGAGAGGGCTCATGCTTCAAAAATTCGATGGAGTGCTGCAGCGTTTTCGGATTGACAATTGGGGGGGCGATTCCTATAGTATAGCCTTTCATAGAAAGACCTATGTAAGGATGAGGATACTGAAGATATGAGTAACGTGCAGAATAATAAATCTCCCTTGGTTCATGCGATCTTGGATGCATATCGCCTGGGGGAAGAGGATGAGGCATTGAAACCCATCGTGATGGTGGATAAAACGGGACAGCCCTTAGGACGCATGCAGAACGGAGACTATGTGATCTTTTATGACATACGTGGGGAAAGGGAGATTCAGATCACAGAAAGCCTGGCTCAAGCAGGTTTTGATGCTTTTCCTGTAAAACAGGATACGCTGTTGAATTTTGTGACCATGATCGAATACAGCTCGGAATTGGACGTGCAGGTTGCATTCTCTCCCTTGGGACGGATCGAAAATACGTTGAGTGAGGTTGTTAGCAACGCAGGCCTGACCTTGTGCAAGATCGCAGAGTCGGAAAAAGCCGTGCATGTGGGATATTTTATGAACGGCAAGAATGAGAAAGTCTTTTCCGGTGAAGAGCGGATCGTGGTGCCGTCACCTGAAGGCATAGATTCCTTCGCGCTCAAACCCGAGATGAGCGCCTGTTTGGTTCGGGACGAGATCTGTGACAAACTGAAAGAGACAGACTGCCCTTTACTTATTGCCAATTTAGCCAATGTCGATGTGGTCGGTCATATTGAGGACAGAGGCGCTGTTATCAAAGCCGTGGAGACGGTCGATCAGGAACTGGGGCGGATCGTAGAAACTTGCCGGGAACAAGGGGTGACCCTGGTTGTTACCGCTGATCATGGCACAGTGGAAGAGTGGCTTTATCCCGATGGTCAGGTGAACACCGGACATACCAAGAACTTGGTTCCTTTTGTCCTGCTCGATTTCGCGGTCCCTGAACCCAGCCAACATATCCTACGGCCAGAGGGTGAGCTGGCAGATGTCGCGCCCACGCTGCTGGTCCTGATGGGAATTCCGAAACCTTCTGAGATGTCGTCGGAAAGCCTGTTGCAGGATCCGATTCTAGAGTCTCCTTCAGGACGACGGATCCTGCTGCTTATCTTGGACGGTTGGGGGCTCAGGGATGAAGAACAAGGAAACCTGATACACGCATCGCAAACTCCCAATTTCGATAAAATCTGGGCCGATTACCCTCATGCCGAGCTTCTGGCTGCGGGAGAGGCTGTGGGCATGCCGGCTGACACCGTGGGAAACTCGGAGTCGGGGCACTTGCACCTGGGAGCTGGCCGACGTATCCTGCTCGATCGGGTGCGGATCGATAAGGCCATCGGGGATAGGACCTTTTATCAGAACCCGGCTTTTCTGTGGGCCATGGAAAACGCCCGGAAAGACAAGCGATCCCTTCACCTTTTGGGCATTGTTTCCCATTACAGTTCGCACGGGTCCATCGACCATCTGTTCGCTCTATTGAAGCTGGCGAAAGAACTGGAAGTGGATAAGGTGTATGTCCATGCATTGATAGGTCGCAGGGGTGAGAAACCGGAGAGCGGTGCGGTCTATCTGGATAAAGTTGAAAAGGTGTGCCAAGCGCTGTCGATAGGACAGGTCGTGACGGTTATGGGTAGATTTTGGGCCCTAGACCGGGAGCACAATTGGGACCGTGTTGAAAAAGCTTACCGAGCTTTGGTGTACGGTGAAGGAACACCGGCTTCGTGATCTGATGGAACTTTTCGAGCACGGATACGTAAATATCTTATAAACACACTTGGGAGAATGTGAAAACATGAGTGTCGAGGTCAACGGTCTGCATTTCAGCTACGGCCGGATTAAGGCTCTGGACGGGATCGATATCAAACTTCCTCGGGGTGCCATCGGCTTACTGGGACCGAATGGAGCCGGGAAAAGCACGCTGCTGCGCATCCTGCTGGGCTTTCTCATACCACAACAGGGAACAGGACGCGTACTCGGCTATAACATCAAAAACCAGCAGCAGTCCATTCGCCGTTACGTAGGATATATGCCGGAGGATGATTGTCTTATCCCCGGAATCGACGCGGTGTCTTTCACGTCCTACATGGGGGAGCTGTCGGGGATGCCGAGGCAGGAAGCCATGAAACGGGCACATGAAGTGCTTTATTATGTCGGATTGGAGGAGAGCCGCTACCGCAGGCTGGAAACCTATTCCAGTGGGATGCGTCAGCGGCTCAAGCTGGCTCAAGCCATCGTGCACGATCCCAAGCTGATCTTTTTGGATGAGCCCACCAGCGGCCTGGATCCCCAGGGGCGCACTGAGATACTGGAACTCATCATGGACATTTCTTCAAAGAAAAATATCCAGGTCTTGATATCCTCCCACATCCTGTCGGATATCGAAGCTGCATGTGCCTATGTGGTCATTTTGAACAAGGGCAAATTGGCTGCTGAAGGCAAGGTCAGCGATCTAAAAGAGATCGAGTACAGCTTGTATGAACTACGTGTACATGACGAAGCCCCGGATTTTTTCCAGAAACTAAAGGACATCGATTGCCGGGTGGAAGAGATGGAGGACCGTTTAGTCAAGGTCTACATGCCTCCTCGAGTCAGCCCTCAACGGATCTTTGAAATTGCCGCCCAAGACGGAGTACAGATCCGGCATTTTGTCAAAAGCCAGACATCTCTGGAAGATCTCTTTGCGAAAGTTGTAGGAGTGGACTGATGAAGATCAAAGATAAGGGCTATACCCATTGGGAGGGGGAATTCAAGAAGAGCCGTTTTCCCTGGCTCCCCATCACACGCTATGGGATTCAACTGACCTTTCGAAA
>JAUWSR010000138.1 GCA_030609975.1 Acidobacteriota bacterium
AAAGTTACCAGCTTGAGTTCGACGAGGTCCAGGTTGGCCTTTAAGACACGGGCCTTGAGATCTTCTAGACTCACCTCAGATCCCGTTGCTGTTCGCGGATAACGATCAGGTCTTTCATGACATTGAACATGGTCCCCGACCACTCTTCTGTACCGAAAGCGTCGTGCAGCTGCCGGTAGAGTCGATATATTTCTTGGTAGACCTTATGGTTCGTCATGTCCGGTTTAAAGATCTCTTTGATGCCGGTCATGGCGGCCTGAGCGGCTTCCAGGTTGACAAAGCCGCTGGCTTCGGGGCCGGCTGCAACCGCTCCGAACATAGCTGCTCCCAGGGCCGGGGTCTGGTCGCTGCGGGAAACTTTCATAGGACGGCCTAATATATCTGCATAGATCTGCATCAGGAAAGGGTTTTTACTGGCCAATCCTCCACAGTTGACGACCTCCTTCACAGCCACTCCGTGCTCCTCGATGCGGTTAACGATGGTGAGGGCGCCAAAGGCTGTGGCCTCGATCAGGGCCCGATAGATCTCGTGGGCCTGAGTATGCAGGGTTTGGCCCAGGAGCAGGCCGCTCAGCCGCACATCCACCAGGATGGTCCGGTTCCCATTGTTCCAGTCCAAGGCCAGGAGGCCGTGCTCTCCTGGTTTCTGCCGGGAGGCTTCGATCCCTAGGTTCTTGAATTTTTCATCCACGGTCCGGCCATATTTATCCGGCGTCAATTGATGGACAAACCACAGGAAAATATCGCCCACCGCAGACTGCCCGGCTTCAATCCCCAAATAATCAGGAAGGACCGAACCATCCACGATGCCGCAGACTCCTGGGATATCCGCAAAGCCGACCTGTTTGGGCGAAACCATAATGTCACAGGTGGAGGTCCCCAGGATCTTGACAAGAGTTCCCTCTGAAACCCCCGCGCCAACTCCGCCCATATGGGCATCGAAGGCGCCCACAGCCACAGCGATTCCCGGTTCGAGACCGAGTTTTTCTGCCCACCCCGGGGAAAGGTGCCCGGCCAGGTGATCAGAGGGATAGGCTGTCTCATAAAGGCGATCCCTGAGCTCTGCCAGCTGGGGATCGAGTGCTGCCAAAAACTCTTTATCCGGGAGCCCGCCCCAACCGGCATGGTACATGGCTTTGTGGCCGGCGGCGCAGACGCTGCGCTGGATTTTTTCCGGCCGTGTATCTCCCGTCAAAAGGGCTGGAATGTAGTCACAGATCTCTACAAAACTGGCGGCGGCCTGAAAAACCTCAGGTGAGGTGTTCTTGCTGTGCAGGATCTTGCTCCAGAACCATTCAGAGGAATAGGTGCCGCCTATTTTAGCCAGATATTCAGGGCGCATTTTTTGGGCCAAGCTTGTGATCTGAATGGATTCTGCAAAACTGGAATGGTCCTTCCATAGCCAGACCATGGCGTTCAGGTTTTCCTTGAACTCCGGCTTCATCCCCAAGGGAGTCCCCTCGCTGTCCACGGGCATGGGGCTCGATCCGGTGGTGTCGACTCCGATGCCGATAATGCGGGTGGGATCGAAATCCGGATGGTTTTGGCCGGCGAGGGCGAGGGCGTTCCGGACGGATTCGACCAAGCCAATGTGATAATCTGCGGGGTTCTGCCGGGCGACATTGGGATCCTTGGGATCCAGCAAGATCCCGGCTTCGCCTGAAGGATAATCACTTACGAAAGTGGCCAGCTCCTCTCCGGTGGCTAAATCCACGATCAACGACCGCACGGAGTTGGTCCCAAAATCCAATCCCAGGGCGAGTTTTTTCATCAGATCTCCTCTAGCCTTGTGAATGATGCTTTGAACTTCATCCTATTTGGCGATAAATAAGGGCGAAAAGTAAACCATGACCAGAACGATGATGACCAGTACGATCAGTGAAAGTACGAGATCTTGCCTGTTCCAACTGGCCCGCGAGGCCTGTTTGTCTTCGGAAACAGTGGTCGCGTAAGTCAGGCCTTTGATCTTATCGAATGAGGGTTCAGGCCTCAACATGCTGAAAAAAATCATTAAGCCGATGCTGGCAATAAACAAATAGACACAAAAATAGAGAAAATTGACATCGGCGAAGGTATAGAGAAAGCCGCTGAGCTTGTCTTTGTTGATCTCAGCGATCAAACGCAGCATGCCGATAAAAAATCCTCCAAAAAGAGCGGCATGAGCCCCCCAGGCATTGATCCTTTTCCAAAAAAGTCCCAGCAAAAAGACCGCCGTGATGGGAGGTGCCAGATAGGCCTGCACACTCTGGAGATAGTGGTACAGCTCGCCCGAGATGTGTTTCATAAAAGGGATCCAGAGAATACCGCTCACCACAACCACGGCTGTCGCGATGCGTCCCACAAAGACCAGAGTCTTTTCCGAAGCTTGGGGGCGAAGTTTTTTATAAATGTCCATGGTAAAGAGTGTCGAACAGTAATTGAACACGGCTGCCAGTGAGCTCATGAGTGCTGCCAGGAGCCCCCCCACGACCAATCCTCTCAGCCCGATGGGGAGGAGGGCTTTGACCATGGTCGGGAAAGCCTGATCCGCTGTAGCGAATTCCAGCTGACCTGTCTTGGCCAGGGCGTAGGCCATCACGCCCGGGATGATGAAGATGAAAAAGGGCAAGAGCTTGAGATAGGCAGCCAGTATAGTTCCTCTGCGGGCTTGGCTCTCGTTACAGGCGGCCAGGGAACGCTGCACAATGTACTGATCCGTACACCAATACCAGATCCCCACAATGGGCGCCGCCAGGAGCATGCCCAGCCAGGGGAAGTCAGGATGGTCGAGGGGCAGAAACAGGTTAAAATGCTCACTGCCGGCCACAGCCACCAGGTTGTTCCAGCCGCCGATCTTGATCAATGCCATGACAGTGACCGTCACCGACCCGATGATCAGAACAATAGCCTGCAGCGCTTCGGTGTAAACCACGGCCCGCAGTCCTCCCATAACCGTATATATTCCTGTCAACACTACGGTGATAAGTGCTCCCGTCCAGAATTCGATCCCCATCAAAGCTTGGAATACGACCGCTCCGGCATACACGGTGACCGAGACTTTGGTCAAGACATAAGCAACCAGGGAGATGACAGAAAGGAACCACCGGGAGGTGGGGGAGTAACGTTTTTCTAAAAACTCCGGCATCGTGAAGACGCGGCTGCGCATGTAAAAAGGTATAAAAACCCAACCCAGGAGCAGGACGCACCAGGCATGAAGCTCATAATGCCCCATGACTACTCCTGTCTTAGCGGCCGTGCCGGCCAAGCCTACGATATGTTCGGACCCGATGTTCGAAGCAAAGATAGAAGCACCGATCACAAACCAGCCGACATGACGACCTGCCAGGAAATATTCGGTCGTGGTATCCTGCTTCTGCCGGATGACCCACCAGGCGATCCCCAATATTACAGAAAAGTATAAAGTCAGGACGATCCAATCCAGATAATGCAGTCCTTCCATACTCATCCCTTCCTTCTCATAGTATTTAGAACTCTTTTTTACACCTAACCTCGTGAACATGTCAAATTCATCCTGATAAACATTCTTTTACATTCTTTTACATTTCTCTGACAATCCTTCGGAGAGAATTCTCTAAAATAATTACAGGGATATGGATTGAGCTATAAAAAGGTGGTAAGGCTCCTTTCAACCGGAGGCTGGGGTTTTAATGAAATGCCCTAAGTGTCAAACCGATAATCTCTCGGATTCCAAATTCTGTAAAGAGTGTGCGGAACCTCTCACTTCATCGCCGGATAATCAAGGTGGCTTCACCAAAACCCTGGAGACCTCTGGCAGTGAGCTTAGCCCGGGCTCTGTCTTTGCTCGCAAATATCAGATCGTCGAAGAGTTAGGCAGAGGAGGCATGGGAAGGGTCTATCGTGTATTTGACCGGGAAGTCGAAGAGTTTGTCGCACTCAAACTCATTAAGCCGGAGATCGCGGCGGATAAAAATACCATCCAGCGTTTCCGGAATGAATTGAAGCTCGCACGCAAGATCTCACACAAGCATGTTTGCCGGATGTTCGACCTCAATCGCGAGGGGGATACTCACTTTATCACCATGGAATTTGTTCCTGGGGAGGACCTGAAGAGCTCGTTGCGAAGAATGGGGCCTTTGAGTTTGGGGAAGGCTGTATTTATCGCCAAACAGGTCTGCGAAGGATTGGCTGAAGCTCACAGAATGGGGGTTGTTCACCGCGATCTGAAACCCCAAAACATCATGATCGACAGAGATGGAAATGCCCGGATCATGGATTTTGGGATCGCACGATCGCTGGAGGCAAAAGGAGTTACAGATTCCGGCGGTGTCATAGGCACACCGGAGTACATGTCTCCGGAGCAGGTCGAGGGAAAGGCCGTAGACGCACGCTCGGATATCTATTCCATGGGAGCGATCCTCTACGAGCTAGTTACAGGCCGAGTGCCTTTCGAGGGCAATACCCCCATGAGCGTAGCCCTAAAGCACGTGACGGCCGCTCCGGTCGAACCGCGGGGACTCAATGCCGATATCCCCGAAGCTTTTAGCCATGTGATCATGAAATGCATGGAGAAAGACAAAGAGCGGAGGTTTCAGAGTGTGGAGGAGTTGCTGCAAGCGTTGAATGATACAGAAAGGGAGCTGCCCACAACGCATCGGGTTGTCCCGAAGACAAAGACCTCGGCTTCCAAAGAGATCACAGTAACCCTCAATTCCAAGCTGATCGTACTCCCGTTGGCTTTAATATGCCTTGTTGTCGTTTTGGGGGTGATGACCTGGTGGATTTTCTTTAGCCCGCAGCCTCAAGAAATGCCTGCCACATCACCCCCAACCATCCAGTTGGAAAGCCAAGCGCCTCAGAAAGAATCCGTTGAAGAAAAGCCCGAGCCGGAACCCGAATCTCCTCCTGAGGAAGTGAGGATAAAGCCGGCTGTAAGTCAGGTCGAACCGGAGAAGATGTCCGTTGCTTCAAAAAAGAAGCCCGAGGTAACCACTGAATTGAATAGAGGTGTCCAGGCCTTCAAACAGGGAAATTATGCTGAGACCGTAAAACAGATGGAAGCGGTTTTAAGCAAAGATCCCGATAACAGCTCGGCCCGCTATTATTTGGCGGAGGCCGGGAAGAAGGAGCAGGAAAGACGCAAGAAGCAGGAGATCGGCAACTTGGCGGAACTTGCCCAAACTGCTTATCAAGCTGAGAACTATCAGGAATGCCTGGATTATTCACGCAAAGTTTTGGAACGGGATCCCAAGCATGCGGAAGCTGCCGGATATTTGCAGTCGGCGGCAGAAAAACTTGCTGCCCCTCAGATACATGCCTTGGTCGACCGGTTCATCCAGTCTTGGAAGAACAAGACTCTTCCTGAGTTCTATCAGGATGTTTGTTCGGAGCGGCTTTACCAACAAAACAAGAATGATGCTGGATTCATTATGGCTGCCTATGCCAGCTTCCAGGCTGTAGCCTCGGATATAACAATTGACTATAAGGCATTCGATCACTTTGTTGCCCGCTTTTCGAACATCACGACGGGTGTACGCGCTCGGGATGGGAGGCGTCAGGTGATTTTCGAAGGGAGCTATGAATGGGAAGTGGTCCAGAAAGAATCGAAATGGCAGATCATTGGGATCAAAGCTCGAGTCATCGATAAAAGACCAAAATCAAAGGAGGAAAAATGAAAAAAGGTTTAAAAAGAGTGGGTTTGGTGTTGCTGTTGATCTTGGTTATTTTCGCGGCGGATGCTTATGCGGAAAAAACCAAGATCAGAGTGGTTGTAGATAATGCCAGCATCAGGATAAAGCCTGATCTGCAGGGCGATGTCATCAAGAACCCTCCCATAGGCAGTGTGTTCGAGAGCGAGCAGAAGGAGGGAGAGTGGTATGAGATCAGCGTTCGCACCGAAGTCGGGGTTTTGATAACCGGGTACATCCACGAGATGTTCGTCGAGGTTGCAAGCACCGATGTGCCGCCTCCGGAACCAACACCCATTCCTGCTCCTCCTCCAGAAACAATGGATACTTCAGGGACCAAGTCCAAACGGGTCGAGCTCGTCTTGAGGGCCGGCTATACGACTGGCTACAAAACCGAGAGTTCTTCCTATGCCGATACCTTCAGCGGTGGAGTCCTGGCAAATGCCACAACTTCAGGAACCATAACGACCGAATATAAAAAACCTTTGGGATTTGATGGAACTCTGAATTTCTTTGTTGTCAAGGGATTTGGGTTTCAGTTTAAGTTCGACTCTAATACCAAAGCCAAAATAACCGATTCCAGCAAGAGCACGTTCAATATGGATTGGAGCTGGGATTCAGGGGAATCCTACGACACGCAGGATGAATGGAATGTTACAGGGGATGTTTCGCTGTTTATCCTGAGTGGAAACTTGGTTTACAAGGTTCAAACCAAAGGTTTCATAGCTCCAGTGATTAGCGCTGGCGTATCCTATTTTTCCGGGAGCGCTAAGGCGGACACCTCGGTCGGCTACGGTACGACCTGGTCGAGCGATGGCTTCCGTTACATCGACTATTTTGTCGTTCCGGCTATGGTCGACGCATCTTTGGGTGGAGTTGGTTTTAATGCCGGTGCAGGCATCGATTTTGTTTTTTCATCCAGTGTGGCGCTGAATATCGAGGGGCGGTATTTTTCCCGGGGGAAAATTGAAGAAAACTGGAAGCTGCAGCCGGGGACATATTCTTCGACTATCAGTGATGGCTGGACTCTGACTCTAGATCAGGGAGATGTCGAAGAGATGGCCACTGAGATCAGTCCTTTCTCCCTCAATCCATCCTTCTTCAAGATATCGGCGGGATTCAAATTTATGTTCTAGAACAACCAGCCGATCCCGAAATTAACGAAGATCCCATTGGCTCCAAACTCTGCAAAAGGATCGGATGAGTAAAGAGGGAATGAAGTGCCGTGGTAAGTGGCCGTTTCCCATTTATAATTGAATACAGCCACGTAGCGGAATTCTCCAAAGAAAAACCAGTTTTTACCCTTGGGTCTTTTCACCAATCCCACCAAGCCATGTAAGCCGAACGAGGAGCCGTATTTGACATTTATATCTATGTTGTCGACATCATATTTGACTTCAGGAGCAACATAGAGACCGCCGCCTCCTCCGACATAGACATTAAAAGAGCGTGGCGAAGGAAATTTGTAGCTGAGCGTGAGTGTTAAGGGCATCCGGCTGAAAGTGACCTGTTCGTCACCGGAGATCACTCCTGAGTTTTGGTAACCGATACCGAGCTCCAGCTTTATGCTTTCTGTAAAAAGATATCCAAAATCAATGCCGAAATTTCCCCCGCCACCCGGATGGAGGGTAATTGGTTCGGTTCTGTTTTCGTAAATTTTATAGGCCCCTGTTTCGATCGATTCAAAGCCGAATCCGAATCCAAGGGTCAGTTTAAGAGAGAGCTTGCGCCGTTTGGCTGACTCAGCAGTCTGAGGAGCGGCCGGTGAAGTGGTTTGCTTTTGTTGCACTTCCTTCGGCTCGGGTTCCTGGGGAGGCTTTTGAGCATTGGGTCGACCCAGGAGCTCGAGTTGATTTTGATGGATAAATCCGTATACATTGGCAGCCACGGCTACCTTGTACCACTGCCCTTGTTTTTCCTCGGTTTCGAGCACGGTCCCGCTGGGAGCCTGTCCCATGAGCTTACTCCCAGCATCCGGGCCCTCTCTGATAGCGGCCTCTTGAACAATTATTTTGACCTTGAGCTGTTCCCCGAATTCTTCCTTGACGAGCTCAGCTTGAGGTGTGACTGGTCCCTCTTCGAGTGAGCTTACGTTGTCCTGATGCATATATCCCGAGATCACATAGCCGTCCTTGTCCGGAGGAAGGTTGACGCGATACCATTCGCCGCTTCTTGTTTCCGCTGTCAGCACGGCTCCGATTTTAACCTTGGAAACGACCGTGCTGCCGGCTTTGGGTTCGAGCCTGAGGGGGGCATCTGAAGTGATGACCCTCAGTTTGATCTCCTTAGCCATTCCGAATTGAGTCAGGCTCATCACTCCTACGATCAGGAACGCAGAAAAAATCGCCATTCTTCCGTGTGTCTTGTTGTTTCTCATTTGTCCTCCTTTTTTTCCTGAATTATTCGTGAAAAATGTCAATAATTTTTGCAGCCTTACGTTTCTGAAATTTTTCCAAGATGGGGAAGTTGGCATTCTAAGTGATTCGTTTTCCATGTTATCTCGATTTATTATCGACATTATTCACCCTTCGGGCGAACCGATCTCAGTACACCAACTTCGTCATGGTCCAATCGCTGTAGTTCACTACAGCTCATGAACCATATCCTTGTTGTTGCACTAACCTCGGTCCGCGAATAATCCAGGTTGATATATTTCATGAATCTTTTTCTTTATAAGTGGGCTTAGGTCATAAACCCTTCCGTCAGGAAAGTTCAGCTGAAATTTTTTTGCTTCTCTGGGCACAATGTATACCCAAGCAATATAGTGACTTTTTGGCTGATAAAAACCGGAGGTGGCCTTTATTGTGACCGTTGCCAACATCTTCACCACACCATCTGCAGTTAGAAGAATCGGCTTGATTTTCTGGCCGGGATCACACGAAACCTCCATCTCCATGTCCTTAAAGTTTTCCTCATCCCCAGCAAAAAGTTCAAACTCCACAAATAGGGCCTGTTCGTCCGGTCCCATGTCAGGAGGAACAAAACCCATGGCTGTTTCATCAAAGGCCACCGCAGCGATACGAAAGGTGTGCCCGGAGATAGAGAACGAGGTTTTCGAAGGTGCGGGCGGAGTCTGGGCCGTTCCTGTGAGCGGAGAGAGCAGCACCAGCAGCAGCAACCAACAAAGAGTCGTTATATGTTTTCGGGGATCCATGTCTATCAACTGCTGGCAAAGGTCCCTTTTATGGTCCAGGACTCTGTTCTCAGCGGATCAGGATCGAGGTCGTTTTTAATCTCAGGAGTTGTGGGATTATCTCCGCACGCCAGGATTAAGGCCGAAATGAGAACGATTAAAAGGAAGCTTATTTTCATTGTATGCTCTCCCCATTCCAAGAATTCACCCTTTCCAGCTTAAATATAGAGAAGTGAAGAGACGAGAGTGTCAAAGAAATGTAAAAGATTGTAAAAAATATGGGCTGGGTTCAAGCAAAAGATCCTGAGGATCTATGCTCTCATCTGCCGCTGACTTTGAGTAGATACCGGCCAATGAAGGGGATGCCGTTCCTGAGTTTTCCCGAGATTGTTATCTCGACCTCCTCGCCGGGCTGCAAGGTTCGGGCCGCCTTCCTCCAACTGAAGATAACCTTGAGATCAGGGACGCCATCTTCATCGGTGTCCACGATCGAGATCTGTTTTTTCTCGGGTGGCACCGACTCATTCAGCCGCAGCGTTGAGGTATCGATATCCTTGGCTGAAATCTGGGCCGGCAGTTTGATAGTGGCTGTAATAGTCCC
>JAUWSR010000216.1 GCA_030609975.1 Acidobacteriota bacterium
ATTCTCACTTTTTAATCAATGTCGACATAAAATACCCGATTTCAAAGGGTATGTCAACCCTATAATGTATATTCTCTCAGGTTATCGAGAACACACAGGCTAAAGGGGACAGAATGTAAGTTTTTTCATTTAACACATAGGGTCGCAGTTGACTTAAGATAAGAGAAAAATAAAAATGGATAGATAAATCTTATGGAATAGAAAGGGACGACCATGAAAAAAACCACAGTGAGCTTATTGATGTGCTTGACATTGGTAGCCGGGCTTGGGGCTGAGGAAATGACCAGTCTCTCGCAGGTTTATTCGCTGGGAAAAAGCCTTTTGGATACAGACGGAGATCAGCTGGCCGATTCCATAGCACTCCAGATCGTAATCCCCGATGAGCCCAACCCTCATGAATTGGCCATAGCGGCAGACATTGCAGCCAGGGTAAACTTGGAGTGCCTAGTCGTTGACTTCTCTCGAGTGGTCATGGAGTCCGAAATCCATAATCACGGGCAAGACGTCTACCCTATTTTCATCGGCAACAGATTGAGAATTATCAAACAGGCGATCAAGGAGAAGAAACTGCCGGGACCTGACTTGACCGAGCATCAGGGCCTGGTTACTTTCCTTTCTCACAACAATTCAAGCGGCCTGGCTCTCGTGGCCGGCTCCGACAAATCTCTCCTCCAGACAGGCCGGGCCTTTTTCCTGCGTTGGCCCTATCTCTGGGAAATTTGGGGACGCAGCGAGGGACAAACCTTTTCTTCCCTGGAATATGATATTCGTGAAATTCTCACCCAAGCGGGTGTCACATTTAAGAAGTTGAATATCCACTCAGCTCTGTATGAATTCCCTCCTATGGAATCTTCCTATGATGCGATAAAACGGCTGAGATTCGATCGGGGTGAGATCAAGAACCTTACAGTGCATATTGATTTTGCTTCCTCTGAACATCAGGACCTGGCAATTCAAGTTTTGGAAGCTTTACTACAGGCGCATCTCCGTGGTCAGCAAACAGAGACGCTATCCTATTCCGGCTGCGCGCGCCTCACTTTTTCACTCAATCATGGTGAAACCAACAGAAATGTCGAGCTTGATCGGGTGGGTTATCCCAAGCGTTTTCTGACCCCCGGTTACAAATCTCCTCGAGTGCCCCGGATATCAGCGAAAAACTTCGATCTCCTCAACTTTTTTTCCACCCAGGCTGCCTTCTCAGACAGCAACCGGGACGGATTTGCTGACAGGATCAACTCTACCATCATCCTCTCAGCGCAGGCTGGATTCCCGGAGATCCCTCGTTTGTCCTCTCGTATGGTTTTGGCAACCACCGGTGGCTCCTTCCCAATTACCTATCTCGACTCCGAAGTTAAAAAACCCGAGGCTTTGGACTCGGCCATCCTTATCGGGAAGCACAATTCCTTAGTCAAAGAGCTGGTAAAAAATGCAAAACTCACCCCTCCAGAGCTGGACAAGCATCAAGGGTTGATACAGGTCATTCCTGAGGCCTTCAATAAATCCAATGCTGTCGCCATCCTCAGCGCTGACAAGATCGGCATGGGAAAGACGCTGGACTATTTCAGCCGGATCTTTCCCTACCTTAAGGAATATCGGGACGGGACTCCTCAACTGAAAGATATCCAAGCCGCCTGGGAAGAGTTCTTAAAGGGAAATCAGGGAAGTGCCGAAGCTTATATGCTCGAACAGCTGAGAGACATGGTCGAGAGTATCAAAGACAAAGACCTCGATCGTCTGGCTGTGAAGCTTTTCCTCCCTCAAAACCAAGCGAAATTTAAAGAGTTTATAGATAATTACCTGAGGGAGACTCTGCAGGCGGAAAATATAGAAACCCAGATCTATGCCCTGGAAGACAGTAAGATCGTGTTTGAAAAGTCACACGATATTCCCTGGGAAGCAGATTTGGCCCTGGCTCTCCTGAAAGAACAGATTCCTAAGCTCATATCGTCACAAGGCGGCCTGCGTATCAATCTTGGTCTGAGCGAATCACCCACTGTCCGCAATCAGATAAAGCAAGAAATCATAGACCTGCTGGAAAAGAGTGACTTCAATGAGTTTTCGGTCATCGTGCGTTCGGCTTATAAACAAGGATTCTTCTGGCTGACCGAATCCATCCTCCCTCTGGTACAGAAAGATCGAGAGATACACCGGCTTCTTATTCGATTTGCCCAGGCTCAGGATGACTTCACTCAGCCAAAAAGGTTTTACACCGAACCTTACCGCTGGCTGCAGGAACTGTATCCCGTGGATGACATTTTTGCCAATGAATCCCATCTGGAGCTGGATGGGATCGTTTTCGAGATGAAGACAGAAGAGGATCCCATCTATGAAGTGCTGGCCTTTGACACAAGCGGCAAGCTCCGTTTTAGAGAGAGCTTCAGTCCCCGGACTCGAATTCAAACCTATTTAAAAAACCTTCCTGAATGGGGCGATGTTACACTTACAACAGGTTGGCTTCAGATTCATTCCGGCGAAAAAATGATTGTGGATACTCAAATTAAGTGCGATCTGGAAAGATTCTGGGATTTCTACCAGGATGAGGTCTTAAAAGAGGTATATCAGTTCATCCTCAAAAAAACCGGCAATGAGCCGTCGTTTGAACAACAGCCCTATTTTAAGCGCCTTCTGGTGGAGCTGTGGTTGAGCGAGCCGGATTTCCAGCTGGGAGTGGATGAAGAGGCTGTCTCCAGCCTGGAAGCGATGCATGATGAACTCTACTTCGACACCCTGGACTTTTTTCGAGGGCTCACCGATGTGGAACTGAAGGATGACGATATTCCTGAGGATTCCTCACGCTACTCAGCCCCCGGTAATATCCTGCCCATGATCCATCCTTCTCAGGAAGGTAAACCTGGAAGAGTGAAGGTGGTCTTTGAGGACTGGTATGCCCGAACTCCTCGAATGGAGGTAGAATGGCAAGCAGTCGGCAAAGAAAAACACAATAAAGAATTCACTTTCCCAAAACTCAAGCCCAAAAGTATTCGCTTCCCATCGCTGATCTACGACGGCCAAAAAGACACGATCTCCAGCCTCTTTACGGAGATCGTGATCGAGAAAGAAAAGGATTACCTCATGCTCATTGAGACACTCTCCACTTTAAAAGAGCTGGAATCTCAGCGTGTCCTGAGCCCGGCCTTCTCCTTCCCTGGGTTGAATACGATCGTTCTCCGCCTCAAACACAAAGATTTGATAAAAACGGTAAACTTCCCGGTTAGCTGGTCGGAAAACCCGGCTCCCCATCGCTCATCCGCGCTTGACTCAGAAAGCACTGAGGTGCCCACGGATAGGATCATTTCTCCCGAAATGTGTTTCAATATCGTCCAAGGGTTGTCCACTCGATATGGTCTTAAAAGCTATATCGCAGGCAGATCGTACCAAAATCGAGAAATCCCGGTTCTGGAAGTATTCTCTCCCCACAAGCAATATGTATCTCTTCCGAGGTTACAGACCTTCAAACCGACTCTATATTTGAATGGCCGACAGCATGCCAATGAAGTAAGCGCCACCAATTACATCCTAAAATTCGCGGAATTACTGGCAACAGACAATAACTATCAAGACTATCTCAACCGTGTCAATTTTGTGCTGCACCCCTTGGAAAATCCCGATGGTGCCGAACTGGCCTACGAACTGCAAAAACTCACACCGTTCCACAGTCTGCATGCGGGACGCTACTCAGCCTTAGGAATTGATATCGGATATCAGGTTGGCGCCAGCCAACCACTTCTGCCGGAAGCTAAGGTTCGTAGGGATCTTCAGGAAAAATGGCTGCCGGATATCCACCTCAATCTCCATGGATATCCCTCACACGAATGGGTTCAGCAATTCTCCAACTATTCACCCTACCTCTTTCGGGATTACTGGATCCCCCGAGGGTGGTTCGCTTATTTCAGAGCCGTCTCTAATCCTCTCTATGGAGAATGGGCCCAGGCTGGGCAGGACATGAAGAAAATGCTTATAAAAGGGATGAACGCACAGGCCGACATCTATGACTCCAACCAACGCTTCTACAACCGGTATTTCCGCTGGGCAGCCCGATGGCAGCCTCATATGAACTACCTGGAACGGTATGAGGGTTTGAATCTGTACGCCAAACGTCGTTCATCGCGGGAATCCCGGCTCACTGAGCGGGGAAAGATCACCTACGTGACAGAAACACCGGAACTCATGGACGAAACCGCTCACGGGAACTGGCTGGATTTCCTGACTCAGCAAGGGTTGACCTATATCAGGGCCCACTGCGATTACCTGAATCAGGCAGTATTCGTAATCGAGAGGATCGAAGAAGAAAGTGGAGAGCGCATTCAAATACAGTTTGTGCGAAAACGTCCCGGAAAATTGCACAAGCCGAGCTCAAGCGCCTCCAATGAAAAAAATGAATAAAAAACGTTTACGTATCGTATTTCACATATTACAATATTAAAGAACCAATCTGAATTATTCAGAAAAAATATCGATTACAAATCAAAATAGCATTGTAGTCGAAATTATCGGAATATTTACGAATTGAGCGAGAAATGTCGATTGAATATGCTATGATCATATCGACATTTTTTATAAACAAAAAGGAGGAGAACATGAAGAGATTGATCATCACAGGGATTACCGGGCTTTTTCTACTCAGCTTGATAGCCGCTCCCGTACTCGAGCTCAATGCTCAAGAAAAGAAATCCGATCCCAAGGCCCTAGAGATACTGGAAAGGATGATAAAGGCCATGGGCGGCAGGAAAACACTCGAAGCCGTAGAGGACACCACCGCCTCGGGATCGATGGAATTGATTCAAATGGGGATGGAAGGTTCGGTCACAGTTTACACAAAGAGGCCCAATATGATGCGCATGGACATCGAAGTCATGGGCATGACCATTACCCAGGCCTATGACGGCAATGTCGCCTGGGGAGTCAACCCCCAAACCGGAAGTGTAGAGGAGATGCCCGAGCAACAGAAGGAACAATTCAGCCGTGAAGCTCTAGGCGATGCGGTCTACCTGCATCCTGACAAGCACGGTATTGTCTTCACCTATAAAGGGGCGGAAAAAATCGAGGACGTAGAGCACCATGTACTGGTCATGACCTACGCCGACGGCTATGAAACAACCCTCTTTATAGACGGGAAGACCGATCTCATCTACAAGGCCCTGGCGGTCGCTCCCAACATGATGACCGGCATGGACAGCGATGTCGAGACCATTTTTTCCGATTACAAAGAATTGGATGGGACCATGGTCGCTTTTTCATTCACACAGTACATGGACGGTGAAGAATTCATGGTCTTAACAATGGACGAGATCGAGTACAACACCGGTCTGGAAGATTCCCTCTTCAAGATGGACTAGATCCCATGCCGAGAGCTAGCCTAAGTGTGGGGGTCTGCGCCTTAATCGCTCTGATCACCCTCATGGCCGCAGCCTGTGCGGTCAACCCGGTCACAGGTAAGAAGGAGCTCATGCTCTACTCCGAAGCAGATGAGATCGCTATGGGAAAACAGACCGATCAGCAGGTAAAGAGCATCTACGGCATCTATGCAGATAAAGGCTTGAATAGCTATGTGAACAAGATCGGACAAGAGCTGGCCCCCTATACGCATCGTCCTCAATTGACATATCATTTTGCGGTGCTCGATTCTCCCGTCGTCAATGCCTTCGCCGCTCCAGGTGGCTATATCTATGTAACACGAGGCATCTTGGCCATGATGAATTCTGAAGCGGAATTGGCCGTGGTGTTGGGGCATGAGTTGGGGCATGTGAATGCCAGGCACAGCATGAGCCGGTTGAGCAGCCAGACCATGGTGGGTCTCGGATTAGCGGCCGGCAGTGCTATCAATAAGACTTTTTCCGACTTAGCCGGACTCGCCAGCACAGGCATGCAGCTGCTGTTTCTCAAATACAGCCGCGATGATGAACGGGAAGCAGATCAACTAGGGGTGGACTATTCACGCCAAGGAGGCTACAACCCTTCAAAAATGATCGATTTTTTCGCATCCTTGGAAAATCTGGGTGACCTTTCGGGAGGGCAATCCCTTCCCGGCTTTCTTTCGACTCACCCTTTGACCAGTGAACGTATCCAGAATACCCAAGACATGATCCTGGATTCTGACAATCAGCTGAAGGTGGATCAGAACGGATACTTTAACCGGATCAACAATATGATCTACGGTCCGGATCCCCGGCAAGGTTACGTTGAGGGACATTCGTTCTATCATCCTGACCTGCGTTTTTTGTTTTCCTTTCCAGCTGACTGGAAGGTCCAAAACAATCCCTCTCAAGTCCTAATGGTATCCGAGGATGAAAACGCTGCCGTGATACTCCAAGCTGAAAAAAGCTCAGAAAATCCGCGTGAGTATTCTCAGAAACAACTCTCCCAAGTCGAGGGAATTAAGCTCATAGAAGACCGGAGTCTAAGGATAAACGGCCTCTCAGCCTATCAGTATCTCCTGGACTACAGCCAACCGGAGCAAAGCGATCTGCGGATCCTGCTCACCTATACCCAGTACAATTCCTTCATATATACCTTCACCTCTCTTAGCACAGTCAATAATTATTCAGCCTACAGCCGTCGTTTCCAGAATCTGGCCGAATCCTTCCAGCGGCTGAGCGATCCCAAATACCTCAACCGCCAGCCCAAGCGGCTCAAATTTGTGAAGGCGGATGGACGACAGTCTCTGAAAACGATGTTCCAAAGTGCAAGAATGCCGGAAGA
>JAUWSR010000321.1 GCA_030609975.1 Acidobacteriota bacterium
GCTAAAATCGAGCTTTATAAGTTCTTCGACTTCGTTCATAGTTTAACCACCTTAGGTGAAAAAATCCTATCACGGAGGGTGGAAAAAATCAACCTGTCTCATGGATCCAGGCAGAGTTTTCATAGCGTTCCTTCTGTATCCTTTGAATTCTCGACACCTCATCGGGCTCAAGGCTTTTTGGCTGAAACCGAATCTTAAAGAATCCTGAGAATCCCTTTACCATCTGTTCCACAATGGCATCAAAGGTGATCTTTCTGCCCAGGATCTGGCTGAGAGACGTCATATTGAGTTCGCTGTCTTCGGTACTCGAGCGAGAGATCCGCCTCAGCAGTGTCGCATCATTTTCCAAAAGGATAGAGCCGTGCTGCAGGAACCTGGTGCCCACTCGCTTTTGAGCGCTGCCCACGATCTTTTTCCCTGCAACCTCGATCTCATCCCGCGCCGGGTGAGAAAAACAGGGCAAATTGCTGCGGGCATAGCGGGGCGGAGTGCTGGCCGCTAAAGCGGCATCTAAACCCAAACCCCTCAATCCTACCAGAAGCGCTTGGGATATTTTTCGATAAGAATCCGAGAGCGAAGCCGTGAAGGTCTCACGATCCGCAGAACAGAGAGAATAGGTCACCTCATGATGATGCAGGACCATCTTCCCGCCGGTTATCCTTCTGACAACATCAATCCCCTGTTCGCGGCAGGTGTCCAGATCCAGGACATCGGCGGCTTTCTGGGAGTATCCCAAAGAAGCCGTAGGACTCTCCCAAGCATAAAAGCGGAGATAAGTCCGGCCATTCTTTTCGATCGACCGAAAGAGAAAATCGTCCACGGCCATGTTCCAGGAACCCTTTTGGGGGATTTTGTCGATGAGCAAATTCCAGCGTTTCATGGCAATTATAAAAAAAAGAGCGGACAACGGGATTCGAACCCGCGACCCCGAGCTTGGGAAGCTCGTGCTCTACCAACTGAGCTATGTCCGCATCGGAAAATTAATGTATCGCCCAGTACCTCTTTTGTCAAGTCAACATCATTATGCGTCCCCATTTAGCCTGGATTATTCATGAGTTAAGAATGCCTCAGTTGCAAATATCCAGTTACGCAAATATAGACATTGGGATAAATCAGGTTAAAAGCGTTCAAGGTAGCGGGTGGTGAAATATTCGTCCTTGACGTCAGGATTGAAGAGGATCTTTTCGAACTTGACCACGGATCTGCGGCCGTTCTGCAGGTTGACCATGGTCATAAACACGGGACGATACCTGTGGTTGGTAGTATCCACCTCTTTGATCTCGTGTACGGTCAATTCCTTGTGGAGCTCTCCATCCAGATCATAATAAACAGCCTTGCGCAAGACAAAGTCTTTTTGACCGATGAACGTTATACGTTTCGAAAAACCATTCTCATCTGCGATATCATCATCCACAGGGGTCATCTCTATCTGCCAACAAAGGGTGCCATTCACATTTTCTTCTCCCAAGATCCTGTATAAAAACTCTTCCAGAATAGGCGGGCTCATATCCGCATAAGCAAATTCTGAGCCCATAAAATTCTTAGCTTTTTCGCTGCTTACGATGCGCCGGGTCTTCCTCAGGGCCGGCATGAACAGCCACATGTCGTCATCCTTATTTTCATAGTCGAAGGTCAGCAAGCCCGTCCCCTTCACATCCGGGGGGGAAAGAAAACGGATGAGCCTTTTCTCTGTCTCGCCATTATCGGTGAGCTTGGTCACACTGGCGAGCTGACGGATGCGTTCCCGTCCCCGGCTGTCGATGATGGTCATAGTAGATAGGGTTTCAGATCCAGCCAATTTTGTTGTCTGAAAGGAACGATCGACGATCTCTTGGGCGGACAGGTCGTCCTGACTAGAGATCGATCCTCCCAGCAAAAGGACCAGAATGAAAAAGGGAAACAAGATCTTATTCCTCATATTATACTCCTCTCAAAAATAGATCAGGCTATATCGTTGTGCTCGATTTTGGCTCCAAAAAACGCGGTTTGATCACCAGGCACAAGGAAGGAACCAGGACCAAGGCACCAACCAGGCAGGAAAAAATGGACACCACGACCAAGAAACTGAAAAATCTGACCGGCATAAATCCGGAGATCATGAGCACCGAAAAACCGATGATTACCGAAAATGCATTGATTACTATCCCCCGTCCGGTGGTGGTCAGGGTGGTGATGGCCGCCGCTTCCGGCGTACGCCCATCTTGTCTTTCCTGGCGGAATCTCCAGAGGAAATGAATGGTGTAGTCCACACCCACACCGATCATGATGGAGGATAGGAGCGCGGTAGCGATGTTAAGCTCGATACCAAAAATCCCCATAAGTCCAAATAGTACGGCTATGGAAAGGCCCAGAGGGATGGCCGAGATCACTCCGGCCGTAACCGAGCGGAAAAGGACCATCAGCAGGACTCCCACAACAAATATTGCCAGCCCCAAGGAGATAAATTGTCCCTTGATGACCTCGTAGGCCATTTCCGAGAGGATCAATCCAAATCCTCCGATGATTTTAACATACTCCTTGTCTTTGACCAACTCTCTGACCTGAGCGACAACCTTGTTCAACACCGTAGTGCTCGAAGTCTCAAGCCGCGCTGTGAGCAGGGCATTTTCATAGGGGAAGTCCACCATTCTCTCAAAATCCTCAGGATCCCCGCTCATGGAATAGAGTTCGAAATATTGGGCGATGGCATTGCGGGTGTCGGGGATCCGGTCATAGCCCTCCTCGCCCTTTTCGTTCAAGGCCCGACTCATCTGCCGCACCACACGGGCAATGGAGGTGGTGATACCCACCTCGGGAATGTCATTTATCTGCTTTTCAATGCTGTCGATGCTCTGCATAACGTCCGGATCC
>JAUWSR010000102.1 GCA_030609975.1 Acidobacteriota bacterium
ACTCCCAAAGAATAGATATCAGAGCGCTGATCTAAGGTTTTGCCTTCTACCTGCTCAGGGGAGAAATATTTAGGAGTCCCCACCACAACGCCGGAGTCGGTGAGATCCTTGGTCTCTTGGGACAGGGCAATGCCAAAATCCATGATCCGAATATTCCCCTGCATGTCGATCATGATGTTGCCCGGCTTGAGATCACGGTGAATCACACCCAGCCTGTGTGCTTCGGACAAGCCTTGGCAGATCTGGATCCCGAGGGTGACCGCTTTCCTGCTCATCAAAGGCCCCATGCGGATCAGGGATTTTTTGAGATCCTCACCCGAAACATATTCCATGGTAATAAATCTTGTGTCTCCTTCCCTACCCAGGTCATACATGCGGCAGACATGTCTGTGCGCAATCTTCCGTGTTGTTATCAGTTCGTTCTGGAAACGTTCGATGAGTTTCCGGTTCGAGGCAACATCCGGGCGGATAAGCTTGACAGCCACACGCTCACCGATCTCTTTATCGATGGCTTTATAAACCCTGCCCATCCCCCCAAAACCCAATTCTTCAATGATCTTATATCGCCCGGCAAGAGTGCTTCCGGTTTTTAAGCGCAAAGGTTTAAAATCGATGGTTTCGGTACGGTCTTCAAGAGTATCTTCGAGGGAGTCCAGACGCGCAGCACAATTGCTGCAAAATGTCGTGTTGTCCGGATTTTCGAAATGGCACTTAGGACATTCCATGGTGAGTCAAAACTCCCCTAAAATTTTTGTAAGTATAAAATAATAGGTTGGATACGAATAGTCAAATCTTTCTTGGCTCCGCCTGGGTTTATGGACCTCAATCGTATTGCTCAGAAAAGGATTTATCCGCCCTAATACAGACACGTTTTAGTTTCATCCGCAAATACTCGGATAAGCTCAGGTTCTGCATCAAAAAAATGGTCCGGTACTCTTCCTTCAAGGGCGGCCAGAAATCGCTGTTTCGACGTCATCTGTACCTTATATTCACAGAAAACAAGGGCCTGATCTATCCTATCTCCGTGTATAGCACAACCCCCTCAGCCTTACAAGACAAAGGGAGTGAGACGAATATATCGGCTTCAGCGTCCTATCTTTAAAGAAAAGACCATTGATTTCTACACATTATTTTGTGTATAATTATGTGTAGGAGAAATTCATGGCAACCAACCTGGCACTGGATGATAACTTGATCATGGAGGCAAAACGTATCGGAAAACACAAAACCAAGAGAGAGGCAGTAACCAGAGCCCTTGAGGAGTACATCCAGCATCACAAGCAGCTCGAAATATTGGATGTATTCGGGAAGATCGAAATTGATGCTGATTATGACCACAGAGTACATAGAAAACGATGAAAGTTCTTGTGGATACTTCCGTATGGTCACTGGCCCTAAGAAGGCCTAAGCAGAAAAAACAGAATGAATTCATTGTCACCGAATTGAAAGAGCTTATTCAGGAGGGTCGAGCGATGATCTTCGGCTCTATAAGACAGGAATTGTTATCCGGGATCTCAAACCCGGATCAATTTCGCCTGCTAAAGAACAAACTCCACTCCTTCCCGGACCTGCCTGTCTCAACATCAGATTTTGAAAGAGCGGCAGAATTTTTCAATGATTGTCGAGCGAAAGGCATTCAGGGCTCTCACTTCGACTTCCTGATCTGTGCCATCTCAAAGAGATATAAATTGTCCATATTTACTCGAGATAACGACTTTTACAAATTTGCAAATATCCTTGATATCACGCTCCACGCCCCACGAAATGGTTCTGTGTAAGAAATATGATCGACTTATTCGCATCTGGAGGTTTGTTTGTTCTATAATACAGAAGATGCTTTAAACCATGATAAAAAAACTCACATTTTTTTTGGGTATTATCTCGACACTGGTCCTCGTACTTCCTGGGCCGGCCTGTAAAGACTCCAAACCCAGCGTATCTCCTCCAGTCTACGACTTCGAGATCGTAAGAGACTGGATGACTATGCCGGACGGCATCAAGCTTTCCGTCACTTATTTCATGCCGGTTTCGAAAAGATCCGAGGAAAAATTCCCAGTCCTTTTGGAAATGCTGCCCTACCGCAAAGATGATGTCTTTTACCAAAGGGATTATCCTCTCTTCACCTATTTTGTCCGACGCGGTTACGTCGTGGCCAAGGTAGATATCCGGGGGACCGGCACTTCAGAAGGAAAAGTCCCCCCGCGCGAGTACTCGGAATCTGAGCTGAACGATGCTGTCGAGATCATCGGACAGCTGGCGACAGCCCCCTGGTCCAATGGGAACATAGGAATGTGGGGTATCTCCTGGGGCGGATTCAACGCTATCCAGGTAGCCATGCGCCGTCCCCCCGGCCTTAAGGCCATCATGGCCAGCTGTGCCACCGACGACCTCTATCATGACGACGTGCATTTCATCGACGGCATCTATCATGTGGATCAGTATGAGCTGCGCATCGATACACGTCTAGCTCTGCCGCGTTGGCCGGACTATAAATTGGATACGGCTTATTTTGAGGACCGCTTCGAAGCTTATCCCTGGTTTTTGACCTACCTTAAAAATCAAAGAGATGGTGAATTTTGGAGGAAAAATTCTCTGCGCTGGGATTATGAGGCCATCCAAATCCCTGTGTACCTTCTGGGTGGGCTTCTGGACGGCTACCGGGACAGCATCCCCCGCATGCTGGAGAACATGAAAGTTCCCATCCGGGCTGAACTGGGCCCCTACAACCATGCCTGGCCGGATAACGCTGTGCCTGGACCGAACTATGAATGGCGGCACGAATTGATACGCTGGTGGGATCACTGGCTCAAAGGCCTGGACACAGGCATTATGGATGACCCCCGCTTTGCTCTGTTCGCCCGAGAGGGTCATCCTCCCGACACACAGCTCAAAACCATTCCGGGACAATGGCGTTACGAAGACTGGCCCCTGCAGAGAACCCGATGGACGGATTTTTTCCCTGCCGCCGAGCTGGGATTGACGAGCAGCCCTGAAAACCCCGGCGTGGATAAACTCGAGTATCTCCCAGATGCAGGCATCGAGGCCGGCTACTGGTGGGGAGAACTGACTCCGGATATGGGAGAAACGGATGCAGGTTGTTTGGTCTATGACAGCAAGCCGCTCAAAGAGCCAATTGAGATTTTAGGCTTTCCCCAAGTCCATCTTAAAGTCAGCGTTGATGTAAAACTGGCCCATTGGATCGTGCGATTGGAGGATGTTCATCCCGATGGCCGGGTTTCTCTGGTTACAGGTGCTGCAATAAACGGATCGCAGAGAAAGTCCCGCGTGGCGCCGGAATATCTGGTCCCTGGAGAGGTCTATGAGTTGGCTGTTCCCCTCCATTTTACCACCTGGACCTTTTCAGCCGGGCACAGGATCCGATTGGCAGTTTCGAATGCTCTGTTTCCCATGCTCTGGCCCACTCCATATCCCATGACCTCTCAACTCTATATAGGAGAAAGGGCAACCCGGCTCGTGCTGCCGGTCATTCCACCGGAAGACAGACCGGTCCCCGCTTTTCTCCCGCCTCAGCCGCGAGAAACCCGCCCGGACGCACGCAGCCTACCGAGCCCGGGCTGGCCCTATAAACATCTCGTCAGCCGCGATCCCGAGAGCGGGATCACTCAGGTTGAGTGGGAGGGGGAAAACCGGTGGGAGATCGAAGACCACAAGTACATCATGATCGATAAAACCCTCTATCGTACCAATACAAACGATCCTGCCGACTCGAGCTTTCAGGGGGAGAGTATACGTGTGATCCAGATGCCCGAGCGAATGTTGGAGCTGAAGACCCTGATCCAGGTTCGCTCCGATTTAGAAAACTTTTACGTGAACTTCACCCGTCAAATTTTTGAAAACGATCAGATGGTCAGAGAGCGCACCTGGGAAGAAACCATTCCCCGAGAATTCAATTGACCGGGAGCAACTCCTTAGTTCCGCAGTATCCTTTACAATATCGATCTTAATTTAGATCATTCATATCGCAGCGAATTGATGGGATCCGCGGTCGCGGCACGTAGGGACTGGTAACTCACCGTTATTAGGGCGATCAATAAAGTCAACAGCGCAGCCAGAACAAATTCCATCCAGGTGGGCTGAACGTGATAAGCGAAATTGGCCAGCCATTTGGTCATGGCGAAGTAGGCGATCGGCCAGGCAATGAGATTGGCCAGCAAAACCCATTTGGCAAAATCCTTGGACAATAGCAAGGTGATGTTGCCCAGGGAAGCGCCCATCACCTTTCGCACCCCGATCTCCTTGGTGCGGCGTTCGGCCGTGAAGGAGGCCAGGCCGAATAAGCCCAAACAGGAGATGATAATCGCAAACACACTGAAATAGCCAAACATCTGCATCATCTTGGCTTCGTTGCGGTAGAGGGCGACGATGCGGTCGTCCAAAAAGTCATATTTAACCGGAGATTCAGGATGAAAACGGGCCCACACTGCCTTGAGGTGGTCCAAAGCCTCAGGTGTACGACCGCTAACCACCCGCATAGCTACGGTATTGACCTGACTGGGTTGGAGATACGTGATAACAGGCCGTATCTCACGGTGGAGGGACTCATAATTAAAATCGGCAGCGACTCCGATGACACGACCGCTCTTATTGGGCGCAAAGGTCCCGATCAGAGTCCCAACAGCCTGCTCGGGACTCTCAAATCCCAACCTGAGGACCGCCGTTTCATTCAGGATAAAAGCCTCTCTGAGATCGGTGGCATACTCACGTGAAAAATTCCGCCCGGCGATGATCTTGATGTTATAGGTATTAAAAAAATCATGCGTCACACGGTTGTGGGGCATTCCAAAAGGGCTGTTCTGCCGTTCCCCGTTGATCTCGATCCAAAATCCGGGAGCGTCCGCCAGCATCCCGGTAGGGGCTCTTTTGGACAGGGTGGCCTCTTCGATGTGGGGACTGCTGATAAGATTTTGCCGGATATCCTCCCACTTGTTACGTATGATCGAGTCTGAAGGCAGCATGACGATATGATCTCTCTGAAAGCCCAGGTCAGCCGTCATGAGATAATGCATCTGTCGATAGACGATACCTACGCTTATTATCAAACAGATGGAGATGGCGAACTGAAACACCACCAGGACCGTACGCAAGCGGGTTCCCTTAATTCCCCGGGTCAGTTCACCGCGCAGGATCGAGGCAGGCTTGAAGGCCGATATATAAAAGGCGGGGTACAGTCCGGCCACCAGCCCGGTGGTAAGCAGCACTCCCAGCAGGATCACGATCCCCATGGGATTGAGCAGGAAACCGAAACTGAGGGCACGGCCGGAGAAGTTGTTGAAAAAGGGCAGCACCATTGCCACGAGACCAATAGAAAAAATCAAGGCCAGAAAGGCAAAAAACACCGATTCGCCCAAAAACTGTGCCGTCAGAACACGGCGGTTCGCCCCCACCACCTTACGCAGACCGACCTCTTTCGCACGCTGAGTAGCCCGTGCCGTAGACAGATTCATAAAATTGATACAGGCAATGATCAGCACAAAAATCGCGACGAGAGTGAACAACCTTACATAACGAATGTCAAAGTTGGGTTCGAGCTCGTTGGGAAATCGGGAGTTGAGGTGGATATCGGTGACTTTTGTCAGCTGCAGAGTGGTCCCCCTGCTGGCCATGATCGTAGTGCCGTCGGAATCCTTACGCGTACCCAAGGTCTTGTCGATAAAGGCCGGGATCTTAGCACGAAGATCCTCGATATCAATGCCCTCTGCCAGTCTCATGTAGGAATAGGTCACATTGTCGGTGAAGTTGGTTGTGCCCAGGAAATAATCATCCCCTCGATAGGATTGGCCTTTCAAGGATACATAGGACACCAAAAAATCATAGTGAACGTGCATGTTGGGGGGCATGTCCTGCATAACTCCGGTCACCTGAACAAGTTGATCGTCGCGCAGCTTCATCTGTTTGCCCATGGGGCTTTTGGTGCCAAAATACTTACGGGCCATAGATTCGGAGATAACAATGGTTGCGGGGTCTTTGAGAGCGGCAGCGGGATCTCCTTCTTGGAGAGGAAGCGTAAAGATCTCAAATATGTCTTCCTCGGCAAAAAACAAGCGATTCTCGATGAAGTGTTTGTCTCCCAGGCTAACGCGGATATTGCCGGCATCAGCCGTGCGGGCGATGTGCTCGATCTCGGGGAATTCCTCCTCCATGAAGGGAACGAAGGAAGGTGCCACGGAACAGAATCCGCCCCGGATAGATCCATCCGGACTTGTCCAGATTCGCTCGATGCGGAAGATGCGGTCCGCATGGTCGTGATGCATGTCAAAACTCAACTCGTAACGAACGAAAAAGAGGATCAAGATACAAACCGCCATACCTAAAGCAAGTCCCAGAATATTTATGAAAGAATATCCCTTGTGTCTTTTAATAATACGCCGCGCGATTTTAAAATAATTTTTAAGCATGTTCACACTCCAGCAGATGGAACTTTCGATATAGGCAGGGACCAGTTTGACGATATGCCACAGGTACCAAATCCTTGCCTTGGATTCACCCGTCTCCTTGGTTTTGTAGTGATAGATCTCTTCAAAATCACCTAGCAGAGATTCTTCATCACAATCGTTCACCACGTGCTTAAGAAGAGAAGCAAAAAATTTCGGAGACCGTTTGTATATCTTCATTCTATTCTTGACTAAGTTGTGCTCTTGGAGAGATTCTCCCAGAGGTCGTCGCTGACCTTTTTATAGGCAAACAAAGCCTCAAAGCCATCCTTGGTCAGACTGTAGATCTTTTTCCTGCGGCCGCCTCTGATGGCCGTGGCCTCACTAAAACGCGATTCGATATAGCCGTACTGATCCAGCCGGCTCAAAGGCAGATGCACCGAGGTCAGGGACTCCTTTTTTCCAAGGGCTTGAGAAAGATGTTTCTGAATGGCGATAAGATAGGCCTCATCTTGTAGATTGAGGATGGAAAGCAAAATCAGCTCTTCCTTTCGGGTTAGGGTTTTCATTCTTTCTCCCGGTCGCTATATGTTTCTATTTACTTGTAACATATATATAGACGAAATTGTACCAAAAAGGTTTAAGGTTTTTTAGGGCCAGTTGAGCATGCATGGCTGCAGAATTAGAGGCTTTGGCGATCTTGGAGGAGAGAACGTTGTAAAGCCTCTGTAGGCTTTCTTTACGAGCTTCATTCTCCTCCACTTTTCACCTCTTGATTTAGAGCACTCAGATCAAGAGTACGCACGATCTCGGACCGGAATATGAACGCCTTATTCTCCCCTGTGCAAACGATCTCGACAGGTGTATCCAGAAATGTGGCCTTGAGTTCAGCCTTAAGTTCACTCCCCTGAGGAATTCGCAGCTTTAAGCGCGGTTTTAGCATGCGGGGAGGATAGCTGAACCATTGGATCGTGACACGGCCGGATTTTTTGTTTTGAGTGTGCCAGACATCGCTTTCCTCGACATTCAACGTACCATCACAATCTAAATTCAGGGTAATGGAGTAAGGCTGTCTTCCAAAAGAAAAGAACAACTCCAAATCCACAAGCTTTTCCTCATCTACATTTTCTGAGGTAAATTTTATTCTTTCGTCGATCCAGTCTAATTCCAAGGGATATTCCTGTTCTTTGGTATTCGTACGAAGATCGATGGACTCAAATTTCCAATCGATGTTGGCAACAATCCCTTTTAGATAGTCATTGCTCGAATACTGGATGACGGTTTTATCTTTTTCGAACTTTTGAGTGATCGTGACAGGCTGTTCCCATGTCCGTGTATAGCTGGGCAAAGTATAAAGATAAATAGCACCTGCGACGAGGATCCCAGCCAATAGAACAGAAAAGAATGGTCCCTGAAATCGCTTCAAGCAGAATACATCTCCCTTGGAGCTGCGGTAAACGGCCGCAAATCCCAGCAGAAATGGCATAGCCCAGACAAACATAAACAGCAAAAAAATACCGGACACAACCAATTCCCCCACAGGATCATTGATCTTCTGGTAAAGTTGGGCGATTCCTCGGTAGACAAACTCATAATATTCCGGCAGGACCAAAAGACGAAACATCAAATAGGGTGACAACAGCCACAACGCAGCCTTGAGCCAACCCCAAGGAGCCAAACAACCTAAAGCTATCAGGAACAGGGCTGCAGCCGGATAGAGCGCCTGGCGTGGACCAGCATACATTAAAGCCAGGAAGATCAGAACCCAGAAAAATCCAGCTGCTCGGATTAAATAAAAAAAGACATCCTTTCGCAGGGTCCAGCGATCGCGCGTCTGCAAAGCAATCCAGATCCCCAAGAGCGAA
This sequence comes from Acidobacteriota bacterium, assembly GCA_030609975.1. Lineage (GTDB taxonomy): Bacteria > Acidobacteriota > Aminicenantia > Aminicenantales > Aminicenantaceae > JAUWSR01. The sequence continues at coordinate 8,258 of JAUWSR010000102.1, forward strand.
ACTGGAATCAAATACAAGAGATGAGGCCGGGGAAAAGCATACCAAAAGATCCGCTGTCCTTTGACTAGCCTCATGATCCAATCTGCAGCCGTGATCACCAGCAAGATGATAACAAGCATACCGGACAGTTTGGGCCAGGAAAACCGAATTTTTTTATCCTCAATATAATGATACTTCACTCTATCGGCGCGAGCTCGATAAAGCGTGAACATGCTCAGGAGGAGGCTGAAGAAAACAAAGACCTGAAGCAGAAAAGGTGGGATAAAGAACGGTTTTCCTCCCACCAAAAACAGCATATAGCGGTCGATCTTGGTTTCGGGCTGTTCTTCATCGAACTTTCGGACCAGCTCCAGCACCAATTTCCCGCTCCGCTCCAAACCGCTGGGCTCAAAATAATCAAGATTGTCATTCCGGGTGTGGACAGGATGTCGCAGATCACTGACAAAGCCGATGGCAGGAATGCCTTTGCGCAAAAAAGGCTCATGGTCGGATCCCGCTCCTTCCAGGGCGGCATTAAGACTTTGAAAATGGGTGGGATAATCGATATTTTGGTAGCCCAACTCATGGAAGAGGTCGATGCTGGCGGATACCAACCATTTGGGACACTGATGCTGTTTGCTATCGATCCAAAGCAAAAGCGGGGAATCATTGCTGGTCATGTCCAGCTGGAGCATCATGGCCACGCTCTCCAGAGGGTAATTATCGACAAAATATTTTGAGCCCACCAAGCCCGACTCCTCCCCCCCGAAAGCAACAAAGACCAGAGTGGCATAATGAGCTGTTTGTGAAAAGACTCGGGCCAGCTCGAGAACTGTGGCCACACCCGAACCGTCATCATTGGCTCCCGGGATCTCCGGAGTCGCAGAGTCGATATGTGCTCCGATGACGATCTCTCTGCTGGACAGCCCGGAAAGCCGCCCAAAAACATTTCCGCTGTTTGTGATCTGGGTTTTAGATTTGGCGATGTGATGCCAGCCTACCTCGCATCCGTATTCTTCCAGCTTATCTGCGAAGTACTCCAATGCCTCTCTCTCCTGAGGAGAACCCATGGGCCGTGGTCCGATGGTCTCAGCCAGATGGCGAACATGCCCCAAAGCCCGCTCCCTTGAAAATTCTTCCGCGCTTAGAAAGGGAGGATAAATTAGCCACAAACCCAAAACACAGATGATAACCCATTTTTTCATGGTGACACCTATCTCCTGGCTGACATTTGCCTTAACCTTACCATAGCCAAATTAGTCGGACAATCAAAAAGAAGGGGAAGGAAAAAATTTATTATTGAATTATGGAAGCGAATCCTCTATATTTTGAGGCTGATAGGGGTGTCCCTTTAATCGGGGCTGAGATCACACCCTGTGAACCTGATCTGGATAATACCAGCGGAGGAAATCATGAAAACACAACTTCCAGACATCGGCAAAATCTCCCCGGAAATCTTCGATGAAGTCATTTTGACTCAACTCGGCCGAACAAGACCGGAGATTCTTATAGGGCCGCAACACGGCGTTGATGTCGGCGTGATCGATATTGGGAATGACAGGGTGATGGTGACCACGACTGATCCCATTTTTATCGTTCCCCCCTACGGATGGGAGCGATCCGCCTGGTTTGCCGTCCACATCCTGGCCTCGGATGCGGTCACATCCGGACTGGCACCCGATTACATCACCATCGACCTTAACATGCCGCTCTCAATGACCAGGGACGAGTTCGATCTCATGTGGGGTGTGATCCACCGCGAGTGTGAAAAAATGGGGATGGCGGTGATATCGGGTCACACCGGAAGGTATGAAGGCTGTGAATACCCCATGATCGGCGGCGCCACTGTGATCTGTATCGGCCCCAAAGACAAATACGTAACGCCCACCATGGCAGAAGTTGGCGATCAGATCATCATCACCAAAGGAGCGGCCATTGAAGCCTCGGGCTTATTCGCGGTAACCTTTCCGGACAAGATCGCAGAGGCTTACGGCAGCGATTTTGCCAAAGCAGCGGAAGAGATCTTCTGGCAGATGTCCGTGGTCGAGGATGCGCTCACCGCAGTCCAAGCGGGTGTGAGAGAAGACGGAGTCACTTCCATGCACGATGCCACCGAATGCGGTGTCTGGGGAGGACTGTTCGAGGTCGCCCAAGCATCAAAAGTAGGGATGGCCATCGACAAGGACAAAATCATCTTGGACGAAACGGTCAAGAAGATCTGTGATCTCTTTGGAATGGAGCCTTTTTCTTCGATAAGTGAGGGAACTCTTATTATAACCTGCCGGCCCCATAAAGCACAGGAAGTGATCCAGCGGCTGCAGGATAAGAGCATCGCCTCGAGCATCGTGGGTGAGGTCGTAGAAGAACACCAGGGCATGACATATCAAGAGGGCGGCAAGACCCATAAGCTTTCCCACCCCCGGGTCGATCCCTTATGGGCCGCTTTCGGCAAAGCCGCCGTAGGTGTCGCGTCTTAACATTTGGCATCTGGGCCTTTTTCTTATTTTACCTAAAAAATATAACAAATAGTCCTTGACAGATGAGCCTATATGTTTTATTTTTTAGGTGTTATTAACCTGGATTATTCACGAGTTGAGATTGCCGCAGATGCGAGGCGCAAAGGATGAAGCTGTGGTAGTCCACCGCAAATCCTTTGCAACAAAGTAGATGCGGCGAGATCACCTCGCCCGAAGGGTAAAAAATGTCGATTATGGATAGAAAGCACATTGAAAACGGAAATGTCAGGGTGATTTACTGGAAGAATAATGTAAATGATTGATATTG
>JAUWSR010000181.1 GCA_030609975.1 Acidobacteriota bacterium
CACAATCCGGGCATCATTGAACTTCTGGGAGGTATAACCCGGCTCAAAAGTGATACATATCACTCCTTCCTTCTCACCTAGGGCCCGAATCATCTCGTCACTCATGTTGCGCGTGTGATCGCACAGGCTGCGGCAGTTGGAATGAGAAGCGATCACAGGGTCTCTGCTGATCTCCAAGACATCAAAAAAAGTCTCGTCGGATACATGAGAGACATCGATGACCATCCCCAAGTCATTCATCTCCCGGATGACTTCATCGCCAAAAGAGTTGAGCCCCCCCCAAAGGGGATCACCGCCTGAAGAATCCGCCCATCCATTGGAATGCGTGTGAGTTAAGGTCATTGAAGTCACGCCCAAACGAAAATACATGCGCAGCAATCCCAGATCATCCTCGATGGCATGTCCCCCTTCGACCGCAAGAATTGCGGCGATCTTACCGGAGCCAACGATTTTTTCAACATCTGTGGCGGTTCGCGCCAGCTCGATCCTCTGGGAGTTTACGTCGATAGCGGTCAACATGGCATCCAGCATCTGGAGAGTCCTACGCGCGCTTCTATGGGGCGCATAGATATTATCCGGCCAAAGCGCTAAGACCTGAACATCCAATCCTCCCTCTTCCATACGAGGAATGTCTTGAAACGAGATCTGGTTTCTTTGGGAGAAATCGAAATCCTGCAGCATGATGCTTTGCACGATATCACTGTGTGCATCCCACACTAAGGCTTCACGATGCAGTCGCTCGGCTCGGCTGCTGCCTTGCGCGCATACAATGCTGAGGACAAATGCCGCACCCACAATCAGAGCTGGAAATATTCGCCAATATGCCTTCATTTGTTTCACCATTAATCACTATCTAAGATGAGATACAAATCTTATCTTTGTTTGAGCAGGGGAGATCAGGGATGTTTGCGTTTCAGCGCTTTTTTGGCCGCAGCTATGATGTCCTGACGGGACATGCCATATTTATCCAGCAGCTCATAATAATCCCCCGACTCCGCAAACACATCGGGTATCCCCACACGCTCCAGAGGAGCGGGGAACGTTGACGTAATCACCTCAGCCACAGCTCCACCCAGTCCACCCAGGATGCTGTGTTCTTCGATGGATACAAGTGCGCCTGTCTCCTCAGCCGCTTGGGTGATAGCATCGCTGTCGATCGGCTTTAGGCTGGGCACATGCAGGATCCGGCAATGAATACCGTCTGCTTCCAACTCATCCGCTGCCTGCAGCGCCCGGTGCAGCATGATGCCGGTCACCACCAAGGTCACATCCCGGCCCTCTCGCGCCTTCCTAGCCTTCCCCAGCACAAACTCATAACCCTCGTCAAAAAAAACAGGGAGCTCATTCCGGCATAACCGGATATAAAAAGGAGCTGGGATCTCTGCCACAGCCTTGATGACTTGGGCGGTCTCGACACTATCACAGGGTGCCACGACGTTCATGTTGGGCATACTGCGCATCACCGCAATATCGAACACGGACTGGTGACTGGCTCCATCATAGGAGTCGGAAAGACCGCTGTAGGAGCCTATGATCTTGACATTCAGGCTGTTATAGGCGATCGAGGTCCTGATCTGCTCCCCCGCCCGCAGCGTAGCTAAGAACGAAAAGGTGTTTGTAAACGGGATCAAGCCGGTTGTCGCCATGCCTGCTGCCACATCCATCATGTTGGCTTCCTGGATACCAAAATTGAAAAAACGTTCCGGATACCGCTGGCCGAAGTACACGGTCTTGCTGGAATTCGAGATATCGCTGTCAAGAACCACGACTTTAGGATTGGTTTCGCCCAACTCCAGAAGAGCATTTCCATAGGCTTCGCGCATAGAAACCAGCTTATTCATTGGAATCCCCTCCTAATTCTTGTAAGGCAGCCTCATATTCTGCTTGGCTGGGAGGTTTCCCATGCCACAGATGAGAATTCTCCATAAAAGAAACCCCCTTGCCTTTCACCGTATTGGCAATTAAAACCGAGGGTATGTCCCGGTTGCCCTTGGCCCAAACAAAGCCTTTTTTGATATCAGCCGGATCATGCCCATCAATCTCGCGAGTTTTCCAATTGAAAGCCTGCCATTTCTCCAGAAGCGGCTCGAGAGGCATTATTTCCTCGGTCGGACCATCCAGCTGAACGCGGTTTCTATCGACGATGGCGGTCAGATTACCGAGTGAGTGTTTAGCTGCCGACATGGCGGCTTCCCAGTTTTGTCCCTCGTTCAGCTCGCCATCTCCCAGCAAAACATACACATGAAAATCGATTCCGGATATTTCACTGCCCAGCGCCATTCCCACTCCGATCGACAGACCATGCCCCAGGGAACCGGTGGAGATGTCGATGCCTTCGACACTCTTCATACAGGGATGCCCTTGCAGCATACATCCCGCCTGCCTGAGATCATATAAAGAAGAGGGATCGATAAATCCCCGCATAGCCAGCGCAACGTAAATAGCCGGCGCACAGTGCCCCTTCGAGGGCACCAGCCGGTCCCGGCCAGGAGAAGCCGGATCCTCAGGATCGACATTCATTTCATTAAAATACAGAACAGTTATGAGGTCCGTTGCTGAAAATGAGCCCCCCAGATGTCCGCTTTGCGCTTTATAGACCATGTTCAGGACTTTTTTCCTGATCTGATTGCTGATCTTCGCCAATTCTTCGACATTGGCAGTCGGTGAAGTCGTAGTCATATCGTCCTCCTCAAGTGGGATATGGGTTCTACAGCAAGGCCCTGAGATAGGTGGCCGCCATCTGAGCCGCCCTGTCCGGGGTTGGATATGCCAGGATCTCAGCCGTGAGGTAGCCTTCATACCCCACACTTCTCAGAACATTTATGATATTGGGGAAATTCAGATGTCCATTCCCAGGCGCCCAGCGATTGCTGTCGGCTACATGGATGTAGGCGATGCGATCGATGCATTCCACCAAAGCCGCTTCAATACAACGATCTTCGATGTTCATGTGGAATGTGTCCGGTTGGATCTTTATATTGGGCCGATCGAGTTTTTGCACGATCGTATAGGCTTCATCTACGGAGTTGATGAAATTGATCTCATAACGGTTGACCGGCTCCACGGCAATCAAGATCCCCTTGGGCTCAGCGTAGGCGGCGACCGTATCCAAACTTTCCAGGAACCTTTTTTCCGAGTCAGCGTAGGTATCTTCGGGTGCAATCGGCCCTCGGACCCTCCCGATATTGACGATGGCGCCAAAGTGTTCAGCCAGGTCGATCAAGTCCTTGATGCGCGAGACGGCTTGATCGCGAATATCTTTGTCTGCACTTGTGAAACACAGTCCGCCTTGAGCAAACACTTGACCGGAGGAGATCATGGGAACCTCTAAACCGAATTCCTGCAGTAGGGGGTCGACCGTGGCAAGATCGATCTGGGAAGCATCCAACAGCGCCAATTCCACACCATCATAGCCCATGGCATGTGCCTTTTTGATGGATATTTCGATATCATCACGAAACACTACAAAAGCCGAGGGCAAAGCCTCTTTGGAAGCGATCGCTATTCCAAGTTTCATATTTATCTCCGTTTATTTCTTAAATTCGTGCTAAAAAACCTCAGCAACAATACCCTTTAGCTCACAAAACTTAACCAGTTCAGCCACATAATCTCCGGCCACGCAGTGGATATGGTTGCTGCCGAGATAAGGGATCAGAATTTTGGAAGGAACCGAGAGTTTTGTATACAGATGCGGCCAGGCTGGGCAGGTTTCCTGCATTTTTTCCTCAGGGAATTTCTGTGTGGTCCCTGTGAATATGGTCATATGGTACTGTCCGTCCTGCCGGAACAGGCGGGCAAAGGTCATCTGGCTCTCACCTGCAATGTATTTGACATGACAGCCATTGCCGCCGTATTTTTCAATGACAGGGACCAGCGAAACCTCTTTCAGATTTTCCGAAGGATCGTCGGACTGACGTGTATACCAGGTGGACATGGCCCCACAGTTGCACAGCACCATAACATCCTCCTGATCATCATAATGCCTCAGATCGGTAAATATCACAGGCTTCCCGGATAGAAGCTTGAGGATCTGCATTGTGACCGCGGCATCCGCATCCGCTTCGCAAGCGAAAACAAAGGGCTCTTTTTTGCCATCCCAATCATAGGGATCATTCATGAAAGCTGCGCCCAAGCACTGTGTGAAATAGTATTCACTCATTTCATAATGGCATTTGACTGCGACAAAATCGAGCTCCCTTTCCTCGATGATGCTCTTGGTTGCAAAGTAGGTACGGAGCTGATCCTTGAGAGTATCCGGGGTTAATTTTTTATCGTCGAATTCGATGCTTTTAACCTGGCTTTCCAACCAATGGTAAGCCCGGTCGACATCCTCCTGTGCGACCTGCGGCGATCTCCGCACGATTTCCAGCTGGTCGATATGATCGACATCGAGCCCAAAAACCGAGTTATAAAGATCAGGTGAAGCCTCGCCCGTGACCATGCCGATGCTCCTACCGCCGATCAAACCCAGAACTCGCCCTCGAAGACCGTTGATGGCATGGGCCGTTCGGCAAAAGACCAGAAGATCCTGCATCACGTCCTCATCGTCCCAAGAGCCATAGACCTTATCGCAGGGGATGCCGACCTGTTCCAAGGCACAGGATGAACCCAGCATCCCGCCCAGTCCGGGCAGTCCCCCAAAAAGAGGGCTGAACGCCAGGAAAGGAGATTGTGCGAATTGGCAGGCGATCCGGGCAAGATTGGGAAAGGCAAAAACGGGCACATTCAGTATGGTGCCGTCCACGCCCTGGCCGGCAACAAACTGAGCTTGTTCCCGGGCTTGTGAGTGGCGCCAAATGATCTCTTGGCCGGATACGACCTGGATCTCTCCACTCTTCTCCAATTTTTCACGGATCTGTTCAGCCGATGCTTCGATATTAGGAGTAAGATTATTATGGACTCTCTCCCGTCCATCCGAAAATGACAACAATCCGATTTTTATCATCGTTCACCTCAAATCAAAAATTTATAATATCTATGCTAATTTTTTAGCTGAGATCCGGGGGATCATGAGCATGATCAAAACGAACGAGATCGGGTGCAGCAAACTCACGGTAATAAACACCGGTACATAACTGGCATAGGTGCCTAAAATATAGCCGACCACCAGCGCGAAGATCATGGAACTGAAAGATCCGCTGGCGCCCATTAAACCGGCCACAGATCCCACCGCTCCCTGCGGATACAGATCCGCAGGTAAAGTCTGCAGGATGACCGACCAGAATTGGTGACCAAGAAAAGCCAGACTTATGAAAAAGATGGCCCAGGGTGTAGGTGCGGGAACAACAAAGGCCGCGGCAGGCATTAAAGCCGCGCTCATCGCCAAGGCTATCTTGCGGGAGGTGTTGATGGTCTTTCCTTGTTTGATAAGATAGCTGGAGAACCAGCCGCCGAACATGCTGCCTAGACCTGCCGCTGCATAAGGGATCCAAGCGTAATAGCCGATCTCCCTGATATTGAATCCCCGGGTATCCATCAAAAACTTGGGAAGCCAGAAGATATAAAAGAACCAGACCGGATCCGTCAGAAATTTGACCAGGATCAAACACCGAACTTCACGATACGCGAACAATTTAAGCCATTTAACCTTTTGTTTCTCTTTACCTTTATCCTCTTTTCTTTCCTCTTCATGGCTTTTGAGGATCAATTCAGACTCTTCTTTGGTGATGCGGGGATGAGCGGCAGGAGAATGATAACTCCAAAGCCAGTAAATGACCCAGAAAATTCCAAAAGAACCACTGATAATAAATACCCACCGCCAGTTGAGTAAAACCACGATCAAAGCCAGAAGCGGCGGGGCCATAACCGAGCCGATGGCGGAGCCGGTATTGAACATCCCGAAGGCGGTTGACCTTTCTTTGGCAGGGAACCATTCCGAGACCGTTTTGGCCGCGGTTGGGAAACTTCCACCTTCCCCTAAGCCCAGACTGAACCGGAATAAAGCTAAGCCCTTGAAGCCGCTGACCAAACCCTGGGCGGCACATGCCAAAGACCACCAGGTCATCATCACGGCGTATCCAAGGCGCGTTCCCAGTTTATCCGCCAACCGACCGCCGCCTGCATACATGATGGCGTATGCCAAGAGGAACAGGCTGTTCAGCGCACCGAACTGGGCTTCAGAGATCCCGAATTTGTCCTGCAGTTGAGATATGACAACAGGTAGGGTCATGCGGTCCAGGTAATTGATGGCCGTGGCTACGGTCAGGAGTATGGCCACCCGCCAGCGGACATTGTTGGTTTTTTTCTGTTGATCCTCTATAAAATTACTCATAACTCCACTCTCTAGTAACCTGACTTATCCCAATATCGACATTCTTTACCCTTCGGGTGAGCTCTCCTTTATACGAGAGCGGGCCGGGTGGGCGTTGCAACACAATAATATACTGAATATGTTCTGTTGCACTGTTGGAATAAAAAACATCTGAATCGAATTCATTATATGTAGGCCCGCAAAAGAGTGTCAAGGAAATAATCAAGAACAAGCGTTTGAGCCAAACGTTTGCGCAGCCTTTCCACCTACTTCACAATGTGAAATTTGGTCTGCCGGCCATCCAGGAACTGCATGCCGTTTCTGGTAAATGCTACGATCTGTTCCAGACCCATGCGCAGTTCTTTTCCGTCCCACTCGGGAATGGGATAGGTAACGGATAATTCTGCTGTGAAGGTGCTGTTGTAGACCAGTTCCACATCTCCTCGTCCTCCGGTATTGACCTGTTCCTCCGGAAGTCCGATCAGCGGCCCGGGTTCGTGCAGATAATAACCTACGGAGTGAGAATAGACCTTGGGCTTGCGAATTCCCTGTGCACGCGCTGCGGTGAGGATATTGTTCAACATTTGGTTTCCCGTCAATCCGAGCTTGAATTCACTGCAAAAAATATCCTGCAGTTTGTGTCCCTCTGCCATGACTTTTTTAAAGACCTCGGGAACATCGGTCTCTCCGCGCCGCAGCACATAGGCCCACTCCTGCTGATCTGTGTGATAACGCAGGTAGATGAGCCCCACGTCACAGTGCAAAAGATCACCCCGCCGGATGATTTTGTCATCTTCACCAAATTTTTCTACCATATCCGGATGCCGGCCGCGGATGGAAAAGCTTGGATTAAAAGCCTTATCCAATCCCAGGTTGGCGGCTCTCTGCCAGTAGTGGAAGATGAGGTCCTCAGCGGTGGTGACACCGGGGGTAATAACTTTGCTGGAATATGTCTCTGCGATGATCGCGTGGGATATGGCCACAGCCCTTGCATACAGATCCAACTCGTCGTCCAAGAGGGTTTCAAGCCAGAGAGTGCACATGTTCTCGGCTGAATGCAGGCGGGACACATACTTTTTTTCGATGGAATCGACCACCTTCTTTTTCAACGTTGCACTCAAGCCATCAGCCGCCCAGATCACCTCCGATTGATTGATACCGATCTTTTGGGGATCGCGTTCTTTGATGATCCTGGCTAAACACTCCCAGCGGGTTTCTTTTTCTCTATCCCAAACACGCGTGTGAAATCCACGCATGTTCATACGGGAGATATCCATCCTTTCGACACCCTTTCCCGGTCCCCTATCATAAAAAACCAGCATCAAGTCTCGTCTGTTCCAGGTATTTTTGGGCGTCATTGTCCGGAAAACCGCGTCGACATTATCTTCCTGACAGGGAATGATCCACATGTCAAAACCGGCC